>NZ_JRAH01000001.1:0-470 GCF_000768755.1 Porphyromonas sp. COT-108 OH1349
TCAGTTGTATCGCCAGGTGCATAGCTGAGTATCCACGTACGGGAAGAATAAGTGCTGAAAGCATCTAAGCACGAAGTCGACCTCAAGATTAGATATCCGTTATCAGGGACGTTACAGACGATGACGTAGATAGGCCACAGGTGCAAGTGCAGTAATGTATTCAGCCGAGTGGTACTAATCTCCCGAACGCTTATATTTAGAGAATTTTCTCAGGCAAAGGGTATTGTAGTTTTAGAACTATGTTCTTTTCTCCGTATATGTTAGACATACAGCGTGGAAGAAGTGTGGGAAGATATACTTCGGACACGAGAAAGAGATAGCGAAGAAGTCGGAAAGGGAAACGAACGAGACAAGGGAAACAAAGAAACCGACGGATTTGCGAAGCCAATAAAGGTGGCTATAGCATCGGGGATCCACCTCTAACCATTCCGAACAGAGCAGTTAAGCCCGATCACGCCGATGGTACTATG
>NZ_JRAH01000010.1:0-33568 GCF_000768755.1 Porphyromonas sp. COT-108 OH1349
TGCCATCGGGTCGGGCACTTCCGTGTTGAAGCCCTTGGTCTGTTTCTCCTCTTCTTTCTCCGACGGAGCGAAAATGAGCCACATGGAGCCTGCAAAAAGCAGAAACATCAGGGGATAAATGATAAACTTCTTTTGCCTTTGTCTCTCTTCTTCCGTCAGCTCAGGCGAGGTACTCGTATCGGAGGCTGTCTTTCTTTTGAATGGGAACATAATCGTAATACTTTAATAGGTTGATACTGTCTTGCGGATAGAGCCGCCTTACTTCAGGGGCTTCTATATGCTTGATTGCCGGTAGCCTTTCCTCTTCGGAGTCTCCTTCGGAAAAGATACGGTACAAACCGTTGAAGAAAACATAGTTGGCAAGGAAGGCGAAAAAGAGAAGCATCGTCAGGACGACATATAACCTCATATGAGTGGGGATGCGTCCGCACAGGCGGCGGAGTCTTGCCTCCGCTCCCTCCTGCATCATTCGGAACAGACTTTTCTTTTTCATCGCTTACGAGTACTGATGTCCTTGTTCTCCAATATTTCAAATCCCTCGATGTTGAATCCGTTCGGATTGTCGTCGCTGCGGCTCGTATTGAGCAGGCGACATACGGTCACGAGATTGCGCTCGGTCACGTTGGTTGCACGGATAATCATCTGCCGGGCGTACGTCCGTACCGAATAGGGATAGTGGTCAAAGTCACAGAGTACGCTGTCCACCTGCACGACCTGATTGATGTTTCCTGCCACGATACGGTTGTAGTACCCTTTCTCGGAGAAATCCCGATAGTAATTGTAGGCACTTTTGTCCGCCAAGAGCAGCGCACGGGAGATATTCCCCTCGATGGCACTCTTATCGGGCGAAAGGGTGAAGAACAACTCGTGGAAGCGGCGCACGTGCTCTTTCGCCTCGGCGGGTCTGTTCTGCGACAGATCCTGCGACAAGGCGAGCATCAGCGACTTACCGCCATCCAGCACATAGATTTTCTGCCTTTGAGCTTCGGCAAAGGAGTAGGCACTCCATACCGAATAGCCCGCAAGGGCGGCACACAGACAGACGACAACCAAAGTAAAAAGGCGTATCTGCCTGAAACTTGTTTCGATATTCTTTAATGACTTAAATTCCATAGCGTTTTAATTTTGTTCCGATGGTTCGGAGGATTTGTTTTCTCCCCGATGAAATAATTTTCCGGCAATCTCTTTGGCTTTGCTGCCCGCATGGTTCATCATGCTTCGTCCGTGTCCCACGGCAAAGCCGCCTGCGGCTCCACCCACGGCACCTGCAATACCGGCACCCTTTCCTGCTGCATAGTTCACGTTTTTTCCGAAATTACCTGCTCCACCTGCCTGTATCACCCAGCCCGCAACCGTTGGAATGGTAAAGTAGCCGATGATGCCGATAATCATAAATACAAGGTAGACCCCATTCGAGGCATCTATCGTATAGGTAGGGTCATTTTGTAGCTGTGTGATGTCATGCTTGAGCATCAGCTCCTGAATCTTCGCCAGCATCGAGCTGAACAAGTCCGCCACAGGTAGCCACAGATAGATGGAGATGTACCTTGTGAACCACTGCGTGAGGGTACTCTGAAAACCGTCCCACACGGAGATGGCAAAGGCTATCGGACCCAAGATGGAGAGGACTATCAGGAAGAAAGTCCTGAGCGTGTCGATGAGCAGGGAGGAAGCGGCGAAAAGCAGTTCCAAGAACTCCCGCACCATATTGCGAATAGATTTCTTCAGGTTATACATACCTCGCTCCACATACATCCCTGCCATCGTCGCCATGTCCGAGGGAGCGATACCGAGTTCATCCAGTTTCTTGTCGAACTCCTCGTTACTGACCAAATAGGCTGTTTCGGGATTTTTTACCATCGCCTCGTACTCCAGCTTGTCCCGTAACTTGCGGTATTCGTCCATGCTGAAGGTCTGCTTTTCGAGCATCTTGTGTGTACCCTGTACAATGGGACTGAGCACCCCGTTGATGGTCTCCAGCACCATCGGAAAGAAGAGGATACAGAGACCGAGCGCAAACGGACGGAGCAACGGATAGACGTCGATGGGTTCGGCACGGGCAAGCGTTTGCCATACTCTGAGTGCCACATAGAAGAGCGCGCCCAAGCCCGCAATGCCTTTGGCGACGCCTATCATGTCGCCGCACATCGGCATCATCTCCGTGTAAAGGGTACGGAGGACTTGGTGCAGGTTATCAAATTCCGCTCCCATACCTACCAATACCTTTCGTTGTCCGTTCCATAGAGCGAAAGCACCCGGTCGGTATCCTGCTGCTTCTTGGCTCTGAGGTAGCTTACGGAGATGTTCTTGTTCGTGTAGTAACGCACGAGGTTGCGGTAGTCCCGCACCTCCTTGTAGCAGCGATCCACCACGTCCATACGCTCCTTGTCGGTCATTTTCAGTGTGGTGATGTTCACCACCTGCTTCAGCTCCTTGAGCAGGTTGTTGCTCTCTCCGAGCAGTTTGGTGTAGCCGTTGGCAATGGCAACCAGCTCCTCCGGTCGGAAGTTCGGGTCGGAGAGCATCTTCTTGTAGTTGTTCACATAGATGTCGGAGATTTCCCCGACCATCAGGATGGTCTCTTTGACTCGTTGGGCATCCCGCACGAGGTCATTCACTTTTTTCAGAGCGTCGTAGTACTTCTTGCTCTCATTGTAGAGTTTCTCCACCTCTTTGAAGTTGTTGAGCGTGTTCTTGACCGTTTTGGAGGTTTGTATGATTTCCTTGGTCGTGTTGATGATGCTCTGTGCAAGGTTGGTGGGGTCTGTGACTACCCACTGGGCGTGTGCGCTGCCGGCCAGGAGGCAACCGCACGTGATAAGCATTAAAATTTTCTTTCTCATTTTACGTTGGATTTTAGTGATGATTATTCTTGACTATTCTTCTTCAGTGAGCTGCCTGATGGCAAGCTCCATGTTGCCACCGAGTTGCTCGGCACGGGCCAGTACGCGCATTTTCTCTGTCTCCTCCGTTGTGTAGGTGAGGTATTCGGCTTTTGATACTTCGGTGGCATAGACAGCGGATTGTACACCACCCAGTCCGATCCATACCTCCTTGTATGACCTCGTGGCATCGTTGCTCTGGTTGATGGAGAGGATTTGCCCCCGTTCCTTGTCCGTCAGTCCCAAGAGTGCCTGAATCTGGTCGAACTTGTTCATGTACTTGCGCTGGTCAAGCAGTATCTTGCAGTCGGAGTTGTTGATGATGCTTTCCTTGACTACGGGAGAGGAGATAATGTCGTCCACCTCCTGCGTCACCACAACCGCTTCGCCAAAGAACTTACGCACGGTCTTGTAGAGGTAGCGTATGTATCCCGCCATATTTGCGGAAGCTATCGCCTTCCAAGCCTCCTCGATGAGGATGACCTTCCGTATTCCCTTCAGACGCCGCATCTTGTTGATAAACAGTTCCATAATGATGATGGTCGTGATAGGGAAAAGGATGGGATGATCCTTTATCGCGTCGATTTCGAAGACGATGAAGCGGGCGTTCAATAGGTCGAGTTGCTTGTCCGAGTTCAGCAGATAGTCGTATTCGCCACCCTTGTAGTACGGCTCCAGCACGTTGAGAAAATTGGCCAAGTCAAAATCCTTTTCCCTGACCTTTTTCTCACGAAGCAGAGCCGAGTAATCGGTGGTGAGATACTCGTAAAAGCTGTTGAACGAAGGGACGATACCATCATCCGTCTTGATCCGCTCGATAAAGAGCGAAACGGCATTGGAGAGGGCAACCTCCTCCGAACGGGTGGCAGGCTCGTTGTCTTTTTTCCATAGGGTCAGCAGTAGGGTCTTGATGCTCTCTCGCTTCTCCACATCAAAAATCTTGTCCGTCGTGTAGAAGGGATTGAAGCTGATGGGACTCTCGTCTGAGTAGGTGAAATAGACCCCATCCTCGCCCTGCGTTTTGTGGCGTATCATCTCGCACAAGCCCTGATAGCTGTTTCCCGTGTCTACCAAGACGATATGGGTGTTCTGTTCCCAGTACTGCCTTAGTAGGTGGTTGGTGAAGAACGACTTGCCCGAACCCGACGGTCCCAAGATGAACTTGTTGCGGTTCGTGATGATGCCTTGCTTCATGGGCAGATCGGAGATGTCGAGATGAATAGGCTTTCCGCTTCGGTCTGCCATCTTAATGCCGAACGGAGACAAAGAATCACGGTAGTTGGTCTCCTCATTGAAGAAGCAGACCGCCTGTTCGATGAAGGTGTAGAAACTCTCTTCGGCAGGGAAATCGGCTTCATTGCCGGGAATGCCCGCCCAGAACAGTGTCGGCACATCCACCGTGTTGTGTCGTGGCTTGCACTCCATCAGTGCCAGCTGACTACCCACATCATTGCGGATAAGGCGGAGTTCCTCCTCATCCTCGCTCCATGCCAGCACGTTGCAGTGGCAGCGTACCGAGGTAAGTCCGAAGCTGTGTGCCTCGTTCAGATATTCGTCAATCCACTGTTTGTTGATTTGGTTGCTTCGGCTGTAACGGGAGAGCGAGTGCATATTCCGTGCGCTCTTCTCGAAGCGTTGCAGGTTCTCCGCACTGTCGTCAATCAGCACATACTGGTTATAGATATGGTTGCACGGGAGCAACAGCCCAACGGGAGCGGCAAAGGAAAGGCGGCAATCGCTTCGGTCGGTGGAGAGACGCTCATAGCGCATATCCGTTGCGACCTGTCCGGGCAGGTCTTCCGTATCGGAGAGCGTATGCAGGCAGAGCCGCTTGTCGCCGATACGCATACGGTCGGCTCTCAGGTCGATGTCCTCCAATACCGTCGTGTCGGAAAGGGAGAGCGAGAAATACTTCTCTATCAGTCCCGGTTTTTCCTCCGTGCCGACAATCTCCTCGTCGTTCAGTCGGATAAGACGAACAAAACCGCATTCGTTCATAATCCGCTCGAATTGCTCGGTCGCTTCGAGGAACTTGCGGGCGGTATCCTTGTCCCGTACCTCCTTGGGGATGATATGCCCCCGGCAGAGGGTGGAGAAGTTGCTCTGCTGTCGGCTGCGGTTCTTGGTTGTCTTAGTCAGGAACAAATAACAGTCGTGATGAAGGAATGGTCGCTCGTTGAAGTGCCGCTCGAAACTTCGGGAAAGGAAGCTCATATCCTCCTTTTGCAATTCCGGGCGGTAGCCCTCCTTGACGAACCAATCCTGTTTGTGTACGATGCTGTAGGTCGGCAACACCTTGATTGCCTTCACCCAAGCCGAATGAATGGCGACATACTCCGCACTTGTCACCGTATAGAGTTCGGGAAGTTCGACCCGAAAAGCGACCGTGATGTCGGCGTCCTTCGAGAGGATGCACCCCTCTTCAACGGCAAGCAGCGGAAAGCGATTCTCCAGCGTGGTGGCTTTCAGTATATTTCTCATTGCCTTTTCTCCTTTTCTTTGTTTTTCCTTTCTTCCTGTTCTCTCTTTACTCTTCTCTGTTCCTTATGTCGGAACAGACGAGGAATGCGACGACGGTTGATAAGATATCGGGGATGGCTGTGCAGCGCGGAACGCTTCATCAGCCCATATTCCCCATACTTCCTGTTCAGGGAGAAGGTCTGCCACACCAGAACGGATGCGGCAGTCCCTCCGAAGCCGATACAGATCCATTGATTGACACCCGCCATGTAGAGGATGACAAACAGCACGAAAAGGGCGAGTAGCCCTCCGGCGAAGATGAACAGATACTGGCTTTTGAGTCCCTGAAACTCTACCGAGCGACCGATTCCCTTGTTGATGGGATAGGTCTCCATAGGCTTAGAGGAAGAAACTTCTTAGAATGGTGGCTGCGACAATGAGGAAGATACACGCCCCGAACCAGCTCGCGGCGGTCTTCGAAGTGTCCGGATCTCCGGACGCAAACTTTGAATAGACCTTTACCCCTCCGATAAGTCCCACAACCGCACCGATGGCATAGATGAGTTTCGTGGCAGGGTCGAAATAGCTCGTCACCATGTTGGTGGCTTGGTTGATACCCGACAAGCCGTTGCCTTGGGCAAAGGCAGAGGAAATGGAAAGCAGCAGAATGGCTGCGAAAAGAAAATGTTTCTTGGTCATAAATCTTTGTTTTGTGCCAGAAGGATTGGATATGTCCTCCCGACGGATGAATACTGTTGTTACTTTTGGATGTTAGTGGTGGCTCTCTTAGAGTCAGCCGTACTCTTTTTCTTTCATTGTTCCTGTTATATTAAAGGGTCCATACTATTGGGGGTAAAACCGATCGGAAAAGGTGTTACGCTTTTTTGCCGCTGTAAAGCTCCTCGAAACGGGCACGGACGATTTCATCGATCGTGGCCGAACGTTTCGCATCGCTTCGGAGCGTTTCCATCAGCCGGGTTCCTTCCAACGCTCTCAGCGTATCGCCGGTACTCTGTCGCTCTGCTTCGGTGTGGGCGTGGCGGTGAATGACCGACAAGGCTTCCAGCACCCGTTCAAAATCAATTCCCATGGCGTATTCGCTTTCCCCCTGTATGGGAAGTTCTTCGTCCTCCTCTTCAAACGATGGTGCATCCGAAGATTCATACGTTAAAGGAATCTCATCTATGTCGGGCAGATTATCCGGTTCTTCCGATAGTTCTTGTCCGTTTTCGAGGGCAAATGTAGAAGCCTTTTTTGCTTCCGCCTCGCCTTTGGCATAACTGCGTACTTGTGGCGTTGAATGGCCTCTCTTAAAGCGACTTTTACCGATGATTTCTGCTTCAGAGACTATTTGGCAAGGCTTTTGGGGTACTCCCTTCTTTCTTCTTTTCCTCTCATACAAGAGAAAAAGAAATAGCCACAGGAGATAGAGCAAGAGAGCGGCAAGGACTATTCGGTACATAGGCGTTGCAGGATTTCGTGAAGTTCATCGCCTAACTGAATACAGAGCCTGCTCAACTTCCCTCCTTGGGGTGGTAAGAGGGTGCATACACCTCTTCTGCGCTCGGAAAGCAGCGGACGATATAAACGGGAGTGGCTCAATGAGGTCTGCATCAGCAAAGCTCCCGTTTCATCGGCAAGAGTGCGACAGCGTTCGTCGGCTTCCTCACGTTCCCAAGCCTGTATCATATTGCGAAGCAGGTAAAGCTCACGGATATTGCCCTTGCCCATCGTCAGTATCTGCTCTCCCAAGATGTCGATGAAACGGCGGACAGCTTCCATATCCATCGGACTGCCCGTAACGGGAAAGAGAACGGCGTCCATTGTCGAAAGCAGTTCCACTGTCCCTTCGGTACGCATCAATGCAGGGAGATCGAAGAGGATACAGCGAGGGGGATTGTCCGCACAGTGTCGCTCCACCCTGTTCAGGGCTTCCCGCACCGGAGCGCAGATAATCGGATAAGGGGTGCAGGGTATCCGATGCTTCAGGTGCATCAGGCTTTGATGATTTAGTTCCTTCGACTCTTGTTGCCGCAGACGGGCGATGGTATAGACGGGATGGTTGCAATCCACGACAACGACATCGTACCCTCTGTGGTATTGCAGAATGCTTGCGGCAAGTACCGTAAGCGAAGTTTTGCCGACACCTCCCTTGGGGGAAGCGATGGCGAGATAAATGGGTTTACTCATATTTTCTCTTTTCTTTGAACGGGTGAATACTATGTCTTGATAAATCGTTTGTAATCGAAGTTGCCTGACTGAACCTCTTTCGGAGCTTCTTCGGCAACGCGCTCCAGCAGTTCGCGGACACGTTCCCCGGCCGCTTTCTTAATTGCTTGGAACATCGGGGAGTCATGTATCTTATAGATGGTTTCAGCAGCTTTCGCCGCTTCCTCTATCGGAGCATTCTTACAGGAGAGGACACTGCCCATTTGTTGCAACTCTTCCGCGGTGATGCTTTCCGAAAGGGAGTGGCTTTCACCTTGGACTTCCACCAGTACATATTTCTCATCCTCTTCGGAAATGTTCGGAGAGGTCTCTTCCAACACTCCTGTTTCAGGCTTCTGTTCTTGTTGTTGCTCTTCTTCAATGGGCAATTCGGCTAAAAGGATATTCTCCTCTTGGGAGGATTCCTTTTGGGGGATACGGATGGTGACGACGACTTTCCCCTTGCCCCGTTCCTTGAAAAAGAGTTGCAAGTCACGGTAGAGTTTTATGGCACTCCGATAGCGTCCGTACAGGAAGCGGGCGACCTGCACGCTGCCGAGATAGGCTAAGCCGACCAAGAGCAGAATAAAGACGACCTGCTTCATCGCTCGAAACGTTTACGGAACTGTTGCTCAAACAAGGCGTCTATCTCACCACGGTGACTCTCTAAGTGATGCCGGAGGATATGTTCTACGAATGCCCCAATCGTCAATTTGCCTGCGGCTGCCACGTAGACGATTTCGGCAATCTCTTCCTGTGTCTTTTTGGAAATGAACACGCCCTTTCGGTCTCCGATGCTCAGGGGTTGCAGAAAGGCGGTTTCATAATCGCTTCTCTCTTCCTGAAAGAGACCTATAGAGTGTCCCTCGGAATGTTCGATGAGCGTGGTGGAGTTACGGATGGTTACTTTTGAAGAGACGCTTTTTCGTTCTCTGCAGGTCTTATTGCTTGCCATTGGTTGATCTTTTTTCTGTTTCATATCACAATAATTTCTTGAAGTTCTTTTCACTTAATCGGTTGATTTCTTCCTTGTAGTCCTCTAAATGTTTGAGCAGGATATTTTCCACGTACATGCCCAATGTCATCTCCCTCTTTCGGATGAAGAGGACGATTTCCGACAGTTTGTCCTGCAACTCTTTGGAGATGTAGATTGCCTTGCGGTCATACAGGTCATTGCGGTGCATGAAGAGTGAGATGTAACCTCCTTTGGCGGGATTCTTGCGACGTGTTCGGATGGGTAGTTGCGGTTCTTCCGAGACCTCTTTCCCTGTTTCCGGAACAGACACATCCACCTCTTCGACGGAGGCAGGCGGTATCATCTCGCTCTCTTTCTTTTTCATCGGGATACCCTGCGAAATCAGTTCCCGGATGGCGACGGGGTCTATCGCCCCTTTATTCTTCTCTGCCATACGCTTCAGGTTTTACGATGGATAGGATTTCCTCCACAAGCTCTTTCAGACGACTGCCTTTGAGCAGCGTGCGGGAGGCGGGAAAGATGGTCGAACGGAAGAGGGTTGTACCCTCATCCATCACTTCCTTTTTGTAGCGGGTCGTATTGGGGACTGCCGTCTTCAAGACCGGAAGTCCCAACTCGGCAATGACCTTTTCATACATCGTATAGAGGGGTGTTTTCTCTCTGCCGTCTACCATGTTCCAAAAGAGGTAGATCCCTTTGTTGGCAGTGTCTGTATTGTCGGTTATCAC
Source organism: Porphyromonas sp. COT-108 OH1349 (assembly GCF_000768755.1). Classification (NCBI taxonomy): domain Bacteria; kingdom Pseudomonadati; phylum Bacteroidota; class Bacteroidia; order Bacteroidales; family Porphyromonadaceae; genus Porphyromonas; species Porphyromonas sp. COT-108 OH1349. The sequence goes on from NZ_JRAH01000010.1 coordinate 9,255, forward strand.
CTCCTTGATGATGGCTGAAAAGCTCAACGTGCTTTCCAAGGATATACGGTCGGCGGAGATGGGTGTGAAAATGTAATCCATATTGGAGAGAGTGGTCAGCACACCGTCATTGTTGATGGTTCCGGGCAGGTCAAAAAAGACGAAATCCGTATCCGACTCATGTGTTTCCAGATATTCCCTGACCGTATCCACGGCTGCCTCTGCCGTGGCACAAAGGATGGTGTACGTGGGCTTTTGCAACTCGGAGAACTGGGTGGCTGCCAATTCCTGCAGCGCGGGGTTGCGATCCACCCCCTGTGCGTCACGCTGACGCATCGCATTGATGCTGAATTGCGGATAGTCGCAATCCACCACAATAAGGTTATACCCGCAGGCATAGTGCAGGTAACTCGCCGTCAAGACCGTAAAGGTCGTTTTGCCGACACCGCCCTTCTGGGTGGAGAAGGCTATGAAAACAGGTTTCTTTTTCATTTCATTTTCTGTTTAATGGTTCTACATATATGTGAGGAAAGGCGTATGCACACCTTGGCTTGTTTCCTTGAAAAGGCAGATATGGAAATGAGTCCGTGAGGGAATAAATCTCCGGACAGGCATACGATAAGGTATTCCGATAAGAGAACATAGACCCACTTTGGGGGATATGTCCCTCCTTGTATAAGGGTGGAGCTATATGACGGGAGGCATACTTGCACACGTCCACCCATCCATACTTCCACGCTTGTACCCTTGCACAAGGGTATAAGGGTACATGGGTGCAATAACTTGTAGATATTCTCATTCCAGTTCCCATTTCCTTGATTGTCTGTTCAAATGGATGCGGACAGGTTTTTAGACTTGGATAGGCAGGTATGTCCACCAACCTGCCCCTGTTCGACGGAGCAAATATAGATGCCCTCAAAGCCTCTTTTCTACCCTTTTTGCTAACTGCGTACTTGTGGCGTCGATATGCGTACTTGTGGCTACTTATGAGGTAAGTGTCTTAGCCACAATGGGTAGTAACTTTGCACCTAAGCGGAAAGCCGAAGCTTTCGAGGTATAAAGCGTTCTTTTTTGAGATACTCGACTTCCGTCCTTCGCGGACGGATTTATTTGCGTCGGAGCAAATAGCAAGGTATGTTTTATGCAGCACGACTCCGTTTTTGCAGCATAAAACCCTTGCTCTTGCAGAGGGCTGAAAAAACTCCGAAGTCGTTTTTTCTTGGAAGGGAGAATGCCTTGTCTCGAATGCCGGTGATGCCGTGAAACACTAAAATCCAAAGTAGAAAATGAAACAAAAGAAAATGCGGGGCATAAGCTCCAAAGAGAAGACCGAGAAACGAGTCTCGGTAAACTTTACCGCGATGGAATTTGCCGAGTTTCTCTTCATGAAAGAAACGGCGGGCGTACAAAGTCAGTCGGCTTTCATCAAGGCGAGGGTCTTTGACAAGACTTTCCGTGTCATAAAAGTAGACCGTTCGCTGCTCGACTACTATCAAAAATTGACGACTTTGTACGGGCAGTTTCGCAGCGTAGGGGTCAATTACAACCAAGTAGTGGTCGCCTTAAAAAGCAATTTCACCGAGAAAAAAGCCTACGCCATGCTTGCCCAACTGGAGAAACTGACACTTGAATTGGCAACTATCGGAGGCGAAATCGTACAACTCACCCGTGAATTTCAGGAGAAATGGTCGCAAAAATAAGCTACGGGAGTTCCCTTTTCGGGGCGTTAGCATACAATGGAGAAAAGGTAAACGAGGGTGTCGCGAAGATTTTGGAGACCAACAAAATGTTTTGTTCTGCCGACGGCACACACGATATTGCAGCCTATATGCAGGACTTTCTGACATATATGCCGAGCCAAGTTCGCACGAAGAAGCCCGTTATTCATATTTCCCTGAACCCGCATCCCGATGATAAACTCTCTGATGAGCAGTTCTCTGCCATCGCACAGGAGTATATCGAAAAGATGGGCTACGGCAACCAGCCCTTTGTCGTGTATAAACACGAGGACATAGACAGACATCATTTGCATATTGTCACCTTAGCCGTTGATGAACAAGGGAAGAAGATTAACGATGGCAACAACTTCTACAAGAGTAAGCATATCACCCGAGAGATAGAGCAGAAATATGGCTTGCTGCCTGCCGAAAGGCAACGGGCAAAAGAGACTTTTCGACTGCAAAGAGTCCGTCCTGAAGAGGGAAATCTCAAAAAACAACTGGCTTCGGTTATCAAACCTGCAGCGAAGTTCTATCATTGTCCGAGCTTCAAAGAATACAGAGCCTTGCTCTCCACCTATAATATATGCGTGGAAGAGGTCAAGGGAGAAATATATGGAAAGCCCTATAATGGATTGGTCTATTTTGCTACCGATGATAAAGGTAAAAAGGTGGGGAATCCTTTCAAGGCTTCTCTTTTCGGGAAAGCTGTCGGATATGAAGCCCTACAAAACAGGTTCAAGGCTTCAAAGGAGAAAGTGAAAGAAAAACATCTTGCTCCTAAGACCAAAGCGGTCGTAGCCGGAGCATTGAGGCATTCTGCCACAAGAGTGGGTTTCAGGGATAATCTCTATCACAAGAGGATTGATGTTCTCTTTCGTGAGAACGACGAAGGGCGGCTCTATGGCATCACCTTCATAGACCATAACAACGGCTGTGTGGTCAATGGCTCACGATTGGGCAAGGAACTTTCGGCAAACGCCGTTGCCGAGTGGTTCGACCGCCCGCATCCCGAACTGTCTGCTCCAATACAGCAGAGTGAGAAAGGCAGTATTTCCCAAACTCAGACTTCGGACGGAGATTCCGTCTTGGGTGGTATTCTCGATTTGCCCTTGGAAGCACACGGAACGGATTGGGAGGAAGAGCAGTTCCGCAGACGGATGCAGCGCAAGAAAAGAAAACAACGTAAACTCTAAAAAAACAGAAAGATTATGTCACAACAAGAAGACGATTTGAGGGCATTGGCGAAAATCATGGATTTTCTACGTGCCGTAAGTATTATATTGGTGGTTGCCCACCTCTATTGGTATTGCTATGAAGCGATACAACTATGGGGCGTGAATATCGGTGTGGTGGACAGGATACTGATGAATTTCCACCGCACGGCGGGACTGTTCGGCAATATGCTCTACACCAAACTCTTTGCGCTGGTACTGATGGGACTTTCCTGCTTAGGTACGAAAGGTGTGAAAGAGGAGCATATCACTTGGTCGAAGATAGGGGCATTCATGGGTGTCGGCTTTGTCTTTTTCTTCCTCAATTGGTGGATACTCTCCTTGCCGCTGCCCATTGAAGCCAATGCGGCTTTCTATACCTTTACGATCACCGTAGGGTATGTGTGTCTGCTGATGGCGGGACTCTATATGAGCCGCCTCTTGAAGAACAACCTGATGGAGGATGTCTTCAATCAGGAGAACGAATCCTTTATGCAGGAAACAAGGCTCTTGGAAAACGAGTACTCGGTCAATCTCCCGACCCGATTCTATTACCGCAAGAAATGGAACAAGGGTTGGATAAACGTGGTCAATCCTTTCCGTGCGGTCTCCGTATTGGGGACACCGGGTAGCGGTAAGTCCTATGCCATCATCAATAATTTCATCAAACAGCAAATCGAAAAGGGATTTGCCATCTACTGTTACGACTTCAAATATCCCGACCTTTCCACGATTGTGTACAATCACCTGCTGCACCACTCGGAAGGGTATAAGGTCAAGCCGAAGTTTTACGTGATCAACTTCGATGATCCTCGTCGGTCGCATCGCTGCAATCCGATACACCCCGATTTCATGAGCGATATATCGGATGCCTATGAATCGGCTTATACGATTATGCTCAACCTTAACAAGACGTGGGTACAGAAGCAGGGTGATTTCTTCGTAGAATCTCCCATCGTTCTCTTTGCCGCCATCATTTGGTATCTCCGCATTTTCGAAGGAGGGAAATACTGTACCTTTCCCCATGCCATTGAGTTTCTCTGCCGAAAATACGAGGATATATTTCCTATCCTGACCTCTTACCCCGAATTGGAGAATTACCTCTCTCCCTTTATGGACGCTTGGCTCGGAGGAGCCGCTGACCAGTTGCAGGGGCAGATAGCTTCCGCTAAGATTCCCTTGTCAAGGATGATAAGCCCGCAGCTCTATTGGATTATGACGGGCGATGATTTCACGCTGGACATCAATAACCCCAAAGAGCCTAAAATCCTGTGTGTAGGGAATAACCCTGACAGACAGAATATCTATGGAGCAGCATTGGGGTTGTATAATTCGCGCATTGTCAAGCTCATCAATAAGAAAGGAATGCTGAAAAGTTCGGTGCTCATTGACGAGTTGCCTACCATATACTTCAAAGGGCTTGATAATCTGATAGCCACTGCTCGAAGCAACAAGGTAGCGGTCTGTTTAGGTTTTCAAGACTTTTCGCAACTGAAGCGCGATTATGGAGACAAGGAAGCTGCTGTAGTGATGAACACCGTCGGGAACATTTTCTCAGGACAGGTGGTCGGCGAGACGGCAAAGACCTTATCGGAGCGTTTCGGAAAAGTGCTTCAAAAACGGCAGAGCATGAGCATCACTCGAAGCGACAAAACGACCTCCATCTCCACACAAATGGACAGCCTTATTCCTCAGAGTAAAATTTCCACGCTCACACAGGGAATGTTTGTGGGAGCAGTTGCCGACAACTTCTCCGAACGTATAGAGCAGAAGATATTCCACTGTGAGATTGTGGTGGACAATGCGAAAGTGGCAAAGGAAACAGCCGCTTACCGACCTATACCTATTCTGACGGACTTCACTGATGAAAACGGAGAGGATATGATGGAACAGGAAATCAAGGCAAACTATGACCGAGTAAAGTCGGAGGTGCGGGAAATCGTGGAACGAGAACTGCAAAGAATTGCCGATGACCCGGAGCTTTCAAAGCTGCTTAATACCAAGAAATAACAAGAAGTTTTCCTTGGCTCTAATGTTGGATTTTTGTATTTTTGAATACGCTAAACGATTACACTATGAATTGTTTTAATCATACTAAAGAACCAGCGGTTGCACAATGCAGCGATTGCGGAAAAGGGCTGTGTCCTGAATGTACGGAGAGATACCAACCGATACTTTGCACCCCCTGTTTTCAGAAGAGAAAACGCAGCGAGATTTGGCGAAGCATCTTCTGTATGTTGTTTCTCANATGTACGGAGAGATACCAACCGATACTTTGCACCCCCTGTTTTCAGAAGAGAAAACGCAGCGAGATTTGGCGAAGCATCTTCTGTATGTTGTTTCTCATCGCCTTGTTTGTCATAGGTTTCAAGTGGAACTTCTTGGCGACCAAAGGCTTTGAGGATATGAGATGGATGTCCGGATATGTGCTGATGGCGATATGGTCGGGCTATCTCTTCGTGGAGAAGTTTATTCCCTATAAGATGGTTGCGGGGACAAATGGACAGTGGATTGTTTACTATATTATCAAACTGCTCCTCTTTGTCGTCATAGGAGTTTTCACCGCACCTTTCACCTGCCTGTGGGCTGTCTACAGAGTTATCAGGGCTTTTCGGTAAGAGGATGCAAATTCTCCAACTAAGGGTTGGATTTTTCTAATCTTCTTTTGCGAGACACGAAGAGTTTCTGCGACCAATAGTTGCAGAAACTAAATCAAGGGAGGTACTCCGAAACCGGAATACCTCCCTTTTGATTTACTGCATCTTGTGTTCTCTTCATTTCGGCTCCCTTATAAATGAAGAACGCCCCTCAAGTATGCTGTCTTTCGACGCGCCTGAGAGGCTTATTGTCTTTTAGTTATATCCTGCAGAGAAGTATAACATCATCCCAACAATACCTCTATGTCACACCTCAGAAAGTCTTCCAACGAAACGCCTCCCGAGCCCACGACAAAAGATTTCTTGGGATGGAATGCCTCCACAAAGACAGGAAGACCTGAGTTCATCCCGCGACGACCGCTTTTCACCTCAATAGCTGTCACCTCACCATCGTTTACGATGATGAAATCCACCTCTTTGTCCTTATCTGCCTTGTTCCTTGCAGGCTCTCGCCAGTAATACACTTGATAGTCTGCCTCCTCTGCCATGCCCAGCAAATGAGCACCTACCGCACTCTCCACCCATCGCCCCCAAAGCGTCGTGTCCGTTCTGTCCATAAGGAACGACCTGCCTTTATATGCCGTCAGCAAGGCGTTGTTGTACACTTGGTATTTGGGAATGGAGCCACGCTTTCGGGCATCATCATTGGCATACTTTTGCAATCCCGTCAGCAATGCACACTGGTCGAGTATCTCCAAATACGAAGCCAACGTAGTCACGTTGCCGGCATCCTGCAGTTGTCCCATCAGTTTTGTCAGAGAAAGTATTTCGGCAGAATAACCGCACCCTAACTCAAACAATTGTTTCATAAGGGCAGGCTTGTAGATGTTGGAGGTCATCAGTACATCCTTTTCGATGGCGGGAGCCACCAACGAATCCTTGATATACTTACGCCAACGCTTTTCGTCACCAATCATGTGGGCAGCACCGGGATAGCCGCCAAAGTAGATGTACTCGTCGAGTGTCACTCCGAAAGCGTCGTGCATCTCCTGATAGCTCCAATGCCCGAGGCGAATAAGTTCAAAACGCCCTGCCAACGACTCCGTAAGTCCTCTCTTGAGCAACAGACGGCTGCTGCCCAGCAGTACCACCTTCAGATTGACATGCTTGCGCGTGTCCTCGTCCCATTCTCTCTTGACCACCTCGCTCCAATTGTCAATCTTCTGGATTTCATCAATCACAAGCAGGCGTTCAGCCTCTCCACGGAGTGTCATGGTGGTTCGTGCTCCTTCCCACACTCGGCGTATCCAGTCGCTGTCTTTCGGATCGACGGCATCTGCTACTTCTACCGAATATGGAATAGGTACGTCCTGCAGCACCTGCCCTACGAGAGTAGATTTGCCTACTTGTCTCGGACCTGCCAATACTTGCATAAAACGCCTTGGCTCCTGAATGCGTGCTTTCAGCGTGTGATATTGTTTGCGAATATAGTTCATGCTCAAATCTAATGATGGATTTACTCAATTGTGATGAGTATTTTACTCAATTCTGCATGTAAAAATACTCAATTCTCTCTGTTTCTCCAAATAAAATTGCCGTAAACTTAAGGTAATCGGCAAATGAGAGGGAGAGAGTTCCTCCTTTTGATTCACCGTTTCTTGAACTTGCCGCCTTTCAGGTCGCTCTCCACCATACGCTTGTTCAGCTTCTCTCGGAGTTCATCAAGAAAGTAGGTTCGGCTGTCATCCTTGCGGCGTTTCATGTTCATATAGACGTTGTAGCAGTTCTTGATTTCTACACCAAAGATTTCAGAAAAGGTATCTGCCAATTCTTCTATACCGATTTCACCATCGTTAATACAGTCACAGGTATCGAGTGCATAGAGTAGTTCGACCAAGTCGGTTGCTTTACCTGTCCAATGGATACAGAAGGAATTGGATTGCAAACTCGGAGGTGATAAAGATAAAACTCCTTGCATTCGCATATACCATAATTCTAACTCTTTGTCAATGACGTATAGCAGCTCTGATACATTTTTTCCCCATCTCCGTTGTTAATCCGCTCTTTTCGTAGATTGTTTGTAAATGGAATCGAGTGTAACAAAGAGCCCGAAATAAAGATTGTGGATTTCTTTCCGTTTCGCTTAGTTTTATTACATCCTTGATAAAACTATCACAAACAGCCCTCATTTGGATTGCTGTCAAATCATTTGAAATTAGTTGTTCAAATGCAGTTGTTTGTATAAGTCGTTTCATATTGATAATTTATTCATTATAATCTCGTTTTCCTCTTTGTATTTCAATTGTTCATCTTTTTGTTCGATTGCAGGTTCTCCACATACAGAGGCAAATGATGGAGATTTGTAGTATCCGTATCGGTTCTAACTTGAACTAGAGGATAAAAAAGAGGGCAAAGAAGAAAGCAGAGGGTTCTGCTCCCGTCTTCGCCCTCTTGGTTATAGGCTATGATTTACTTGCCAATCCATTCTATTGCCATAGGGTTTCCTACAGTGGTTATCATAGGAGTTGGATTGACCTCAGATGTCCGAGGATTGAGATAATAGATTCCTTTGGTCGTTGCTGAAGCATTGCAGATGGCCAAGCCGTCTTTATACTTAGAGACCAATACACCATAGCCGTTGGACAATTCCAGTCCTTCAATTTTCGTCATCTTCTGATTGTACAGGTCAAATACAACGGCTCTGCTTGCGATAGCGGCATGCCCTGTTTCGCCAGGCTTGTAATAGCCCGGAACATCAATGTATCCGTAGGCTTTGCCGCTGGCTATATAACAGATAGAAGCCGCAAATCCGGCCGTTTTCTCTTCTCCTTCAATAGTTGCTCCGGTTATCGTCCAATGATATGTGGGGTCAAAATCCGTTTCGCCCTTTTTGATTCGCAGTATGCCAGCCTTATGTCCTGCTACCATTCCGAAATTGCCGAGACAAGAGATGTATATATCCCCTTTTTCATCCATGAACAAAGACTTCGGGTCAATGGGACGTGTAGCTTGAGAGAAACCACTGGCTTTCTCCGAAATCATCTTGACCAGCTTGTCCGTCTTCGAGTCAATGACGGCTACATCTGCTTGTTTGTAATCTTTAGGGCTTGTCCAGCCTCCCACCATCTGACTTAGACCTGCAAACACGTATCCGTCACGTTCTATCATAATTCCTATGTCGGGATTATTGTCCTGTATGCCCAAAGATGTCAGGTCTATCTCTCCCGTCTTCTGCATTGTCTCGGGATTGAAAATGTAGATTACCCCCAATCCGGCAAGCGACAGATACGCCTTTGTCGGAGACAGCTTGACGAGGCTGTTGGCACTGTTGTTGGCAGGCAATGGCATACTGCCCACTTTCTGCAAACCACTGTTTGTGCGGCGATACTTGATCAGTTCATTCTTGTCCATAGTCATGTGATAGCTTGGGAAGACATAGACCTCATCACCTATTACCATGGGGTAAGAACTGCCAAAGGGAACATTTATGCCATTTTTATTGTCAACAGCCATCGTCGTGCCCAACTTGGGCTCGTCAATGAGTTGCATATAGACTGTTCCATCCATGCCCGTAGCATTGGGCAAGGCTGTCAGTAGCAGTACATTTCCCGTACCTCCTGCTATGGGAGTGTCCGGATCGTTCTTGTCACATGAGTTGAGACACAGTGCAGCAAACATGGCTGCTGCGAAAATCATTTTCTTTTTCATTGCTTTTTTTGTTTAATTGATTATTAGATGATTGATTACTTGAACACATATCTGAATCTGACGATGAAACTACGTCCTGGCAAGGGGCGATTGAATTCGCTGATCATTTGCGTATCGGTCAGGTTGTTTATTTTCCCCATAATGAAGTAGCGTCCATTGCCGAAACTCTGCTCAAAGCCCATACTGCATGAGAAGGTTCTCGGTATGCGATGCTGCTGGAACTGGCTTTGCTCGAAATCATAAAGGTATTCTTCCACGAATGAGGCATCGGTAAATATGCGCGTGTTCATTCCTCTGCCTCCGAATAGATTCTCCTTGTGAAACTCCAGTCCTGCATTTGCCATCAGATAAGGTATATTGGGCATACGGCTGCCCTTCGTCGGATTGGCAATGGTGGTGTTTTGTTCATACCTACGCATATCTCGCAGGTCTTGATAGGTCGCGTTTACGTAACCATAGAGCCAACGTGTGACATCGGCTTTCACCTCTGCTTCCACACCAAGAGTCCTCATCTCGCCAAAATTTTGATACTGCGATTGCAAGAAGCCTCCCGTAAAGCGAATCATGTCCTGTAGATACATGTAAAAACCATTTACTTCTACTTGCATGTTGCTGGGAGACTTTCCTGTCAGGTCAAACATCATTCCCACGTTTACACTTGTGTTGCGTTCAGGAATCAAATTGCCCGCAGGAGCTATTACATATCCATCGCCCAGCAGTTCTTCTTCCGATGGAAGCCTTACATCATACCCGAGTGACGCTTTTGCCATCAGGGTGGGAGTGATACGGTAACGAAGCGCATTGCTGATGCCGAAATCATTCTTGCGAGTATCTATATCTTCCGCTGAATTTGTAAGAATACTTGCCATCCGCGTTTTCATCAAATAGTGGTAATACTTGATATTGACAGAATTGAGGAACTTATCGTCTGAAGAGCGATAGTCGTAGTTCAATCCCGCCACCCAGTTGAGCATATTGCTTGGAAATTCAGTACGGTAGCCAATGACCTTGTCCTTTATTACATCCTTGGGGTTGGCACGGGCATATTTCAGCAAAGAGTTAAAGTTGACCGAATGGTTTTCATTGACAAGATAGTTGAGATTCAATTTGTGCTGTAATTGGTGCTTATCATTCGTCAATAATGAAGCCCATTTGCCGATTTCGCCACCAAATTTGGAAGCCGCCGGATAATGCGTTCCGTCCCAATGTGTGCGATGAGAGGCGGTATCGGCAAAATTATAGTTGGTGTAAATATATCCCAGTTGCCAATCCAAGTCCAGCCCTTCCAAGAGAAAGTTGTCCTTCTCCATCTTATTGGCGAAAATAAAAGCGTTGGAATGGCTGTGGGCATACTGAATATTTGACTCTATCCCCTGTATATCCTTATAGGTATGTATGAAGACAGGTTCAAATTCCACCAAATCAAACCACCACTTCCGAGCCTTAAAGCTGCCGCCGATAACCGTCTTCTTAAACTTGTCGTGATCTCGGGTTATCGTAAGCCCCTCCTGGAAGGGAGACTTCATCTTGTAGTTATTGTCGGAATGGTTATAAAAACCTCCTAACCCGAACTCGATACCTTTTGAAGCAATGTTCATCTTGCTCACCACAGATGCTTTGTGGGTATTGAAACTTCCATAAGAATAATTCACGTCCAAATACTTGGGAGGATACTCTTTGACGACAATGTTTACGGCTCCTCCCACGGCAGATCCTCCGAACTTGGCGGGAACAACACCTTTATATATCTCAATGCGATCAATCATTTCCACCGGAATATCATTGATGTCGATAAAATCGGAATTATCGTTCATCGGATGCCCGTCAATGAAAAGTCCAATACGTTTTCCTTCCAACCCACGTACCGAAATACGAGAAGCACTGCCCACACCACCCATCGTCCGCACGGTGATACCGGCAGTCTTTGCCAGAACATCCTGCACATTGTTGACCGTTCCTTGTATCTGACTCATGCTGATTACGGATATAGGCATTGCCTGCTCCCGTATCTTACGGGCTTCGCTCTTGCCCATCACAATAACCTCTTCAAGCGATTGGGATTGGGCTTTCATGCGGATGATGATTTTCTTGCCTCTCTCCTTACCTACTGTGATCTTACTGGTTTGCGCGTGGTAACCCATAAATTTCACGGTAAGCGTATAGGTGGCTGGGGGGATGTCAGAAAAAGAGAACTCCCCATGCCCATTTGCTGCAACGCCCTTTTTCAGTTCCTCTATAAAGATGGTTGCACCGGGTAGCGGTTCTTCGCCTGAATCGTCGATAACTATGCCCGCAATCCGTCCTCCCCCTGTTTGAGCGGAGACACTAAGGCTCATGAGCATTAGTGATAAGAAAAGATAGAGTACTTTCTGTTTCATTGTTTTATTGCTAAAAATTATATTTTGCCTTTGCCCATATTTCTGAATTGTTTTTGTACCTACCGAATATCCCCTCATTGCCTCCAAACCAATCATAACCTACCGATAGTTGGATGTGGTCATTCAGCGCATAGGAGGAGGTAAAGCGGCTGAACCATCCCTTGTGGTTGAGGTCGAAATAGGTGAAGTTGGATAATTGCAATGTGCTGTCCAACAGTTTTTTAGACACATTGAGCGTGAGGAGTGACTGATGACGAGGTTGTGCTATTTGATTTTCATATCGCAGAATACTTTCCGAAGAAAACTGCGCCATCACCATCCATTCATGAGGCGCATACCAATCCACGCCCACGAGATAATTCACCGTGTTGAAGCCCTTCTGCTCCATAGCTCCCGCCTCGGGTTTGTAGCTGAAATGCTTGTCCACATTGAATGCTGCTTCGCCACGTAGGACAAACTGCCCCAACGGCTTGGATATATCTCCTCCGAAGAATCCCATGCGGTAATATCGTGGAGATACGGCCATGTGGGTACCTGAAGATCGGTAGGTAATCACAGGCATCTTGTTCCACGTATGCAAGGCAGCAATGGAAAAATCCACTCCCGGCAAGGTAAAGCAAAGTTTTCCTCCATATTCCATGTTGGAAAAACGGAACTTTGGGTGGCTTCCGTCCTCGTGCCAGACAAGGGGCTGAACGGTATTTTTAGGCAGCACGCTCCATGGATTTCCGGCATCGGTCGGCAACTTATACCCCTCGAAGGTCGGTACGGCAAGCAGCTCTAACTTCATCTTCTCATTAAAGACAAAGAAGCGCAGGGCATTGACCGGCATACGGATGTCATCGTAGTCCTGTGCCAAGAACTCCGTCATATCCATCGGAGAAACCAAGTCGGTAATGCGCACTCCGTCTGCCACACCCCAAATGACCAGTTGCCGACCGAGGCGAAAGCCCCAGTGCTCCTCTCTGTGGTCGAGATATGCCTCCCGCAGTTCAAACCCCGTGCGTTCCTTCAGCAAGGCATTGTGGGTGGCATTGAACGAGACAAAGAGCGTCGAACTGCCAAAACTTTTCCCTATTTCACCCTTTACCCGGGTGCGTGAAGACATAAAGTCGTTCGGCTTCTCGGAACGGGCGGCATGATAGGTATCAACAAAGCCTTTGAGTTGCCACGATGAAACCCCTTCTTCCTGTCCCCATGCGGCGTGTAGGGACAAGAGTGAGAGAAACAGCAGCAAAAACTTTATAGAACGATTACTTGTGTTTGTCATCAGAACCTACCTTTCTCCAAAGTGGTAACATTGAATTTTGTCTCCTCCATGGGAAGGTCATACTTGGGATTCTTAATTTCAAGAATCGTTTGATGCTCTGTCTGCACATTTGTCATGTGTAGCTTCTGTGCAACCCAGAATCCTGCTACTTTGGCAATGTCCGATAATTCAAGACGGCGGTGCAGCTTCCCCATTTTGTCATAATACTCCACCTTGACGGCTATCAGACAGTCTTGGCGTATGAAGGCTATTTTCTTGGAATAAATCTCGCGTTTGTCTTTGGGCGTAGATTCCAATTTCCAACACTTATGCCCATCTATTTCTTCTTTACCCAGCAGTTTGTGCGTGTCCTCATCCACGTTGCGACTGCCCATATCATCATAGGTAAAGTCACTGCCCATAAAGTAATCTTGCTTAGCAGACGAGCCGCTGATACGTCGGGTTTTCTTCATGGCGGGCAGGTAGAGCCATTTATCATCGTCCTTGTCGGGGTTGTCATAATCCCACGTGAGAAACCCCGTACCTTTTACGTCACCGGGGTATTGGAAGAACATAATGCTCTTGCGGTCTTTCTTTCCTTTGCCCACGTCGATGGAATAAGAAATCAGTTTGCGCTCGCGCACTGCTCCGCGCTTATTAATCAGTTTCATCACCAATTCCGATTGACGGGTATCGCCATCGGGACGGTCTTTTACTTTTTGGGCAATCTCTCTGCCCGTCTGAGCCATTGCCGTGGCGGCAAAAGCCAATACCACCAAACTTGTTAAAATAATTCTTTTCATCATGATTGATATTTTGTTGTTGATTTTATACCATTGACTTTTCAAGCATCTTCCGATAGGTCGCTGATTGTGCCTGCAACTCTGCGTCAGTGCCCATAGCCTCAATCTTGCCTTGATTAAGCAGCACTATTTTATCGGCTCCGCGAATAGTACGCATCCGATGGGCGATGACAATGACCGTCTTGTTTTTAATCAGCTCCGACAAAGCCTCCTGTATCAGGTTTTCGTTTTCCACGTCGAGCGAGGCGGTGGCCTCGTCCATCAGGATGATGGGAGCATCTTTCAGTATGGCCCTTGCTATGGAGATGCGCTGGCGCTCGCCGCCGGAAAGCCGCTCGCCGTTTTCGCCGATAATGGTGTCCATGCCTTCGGGCATGCGGTCGATAAACTCATCGCAGCGGGCTATTTTGGCAACGCGGGCCACCTCCTCGTCCGTAGCTCCCTTTCTTCCTACGCGGATATTCTCTTTTATGCTGGTGTTGAACAGCACCACATCCTGAAAGACAATGGCGTAGTTTTTCAGCAGCGTTTCGGGGTCTATCCGGCTGATGTCCTCGCCACCCAACAGTATCTTACCCTGCTGAATATCCCAGAAACGAGCTGCTAATTTGGTGAGGGTGGTTTTGCCGCTTCCGGAAGGACCGATCAAGGCGGTAACTTCGCCTTGCTTGGCGGTGAAGCTCACGCCGTTGATGACGGTATGGTCCTCGTAGCCGAACACGACGTCTTCGAAATCAATGCTGTAATCCTTGGGACTCATTTCCTGTTTGCCTTCCTGAACGGGCATGGTTTTAATCTCTTTGATACGCGTCACCACGCCGTCGAGCGCCACGATCATCGCCATAAAGGTGAGGATTCCCTCGATAGGCAGGTAGATGCTTGCCGTAAGGATGAGATAGGCGATATAGACGAGGATGTTGATTTGTCCGGCAATCAGCATATTGGCGCCGACAATCGCCACCGTGACGATGCCGAGCTTCATCAACATGCCTGCCAATGACGTGGCAATACCGGCGTAGAACTCCCCTTTCATCTTTGTACGGGTATTGCTGTCCAGCTTGTGGCAGAACTCGTTTAGTGACCGATCTTCCAGGTTATAGGATTTGATTTCTTGTATTTGGTCTATTTTCTCTTGCAAATCGTCGAACACTTCGCGACCGGTTTTCACGCATGCGTCCATGGCTTTCCGTTGTTTCCTTTTAGAAAGGGAAAAGAGCAGCAACGAGACGGGAATAACCCACAATGCCGCCAATCCGAGCTGCCAATTGTAGGCGAGTATCATAATGGAAACGATAATCGTGGAAATGGAAGTGGCATAGATATGCGGTACGGAGTGCGAAAATATCTGTTCATAAAATTGCAAGTCGCTCATCATGGTTGCCGAAAGGTCGGACACATCGCGCTTGCCGAAATAAGAAAGTGGCAGTTTCTTCAGGCGGTTGGCTATGTCGATGCGCGAGTTGGCACTCTCGTTATAAACATTGTCGTAAAGGCGCACATAGTCCCACCTTGCCACGATAAACATCACCAACAGCATCACTACGATGATGACAATATAGTCGGCAAGAGTTAGTTCTGCCGGTGCGGGAATGCCTTCCAGACCGCCCAGATACTGAAACAGAAACATAAATCCGACGATGGGTGGAAACATCTTGGTCAGATTCAGGATCGTGTGCGAGAAGATAGATTTTTTCAAGTTCTTCGCTCCCTGATCCGACATGGCATATTTTTGCTTTAAGAAATTATTCATTTTTACCTCCTATTTTCCAGTTGGCAGCTTTTTGATATTCGTTCCACAGCTTTTTGTAGGCACCACCTTGGGTTAATAATTCGTTATGTGTACCGCTTTCCACTATTTTGCCGTTCTCCATCACAAGGATTCTATCGGCATTAACCACGGAAGAGAGCCTATGGGCAATCATTAATGTGGTTTTGTCCTTTGACAGTTCCCTGAACGAAGCCTGAATAATATGCTCATTTTCGGGGTCGGCAAAAGCGGTCGCCTCGTCAAGGATGACAAAATCGGCGTTCTTCAGGAAAGCTCTCGCAATGGAAAGTCGTTGGGCTTCACCGCCTGAGAAATAGGTCCCCTTGGTACCGTAAACCGTATCCAAGCTCTTTTCTAAATTATCGACAATCTCTTTGGCTCCGGCCCTGACAAGAGCTTGCTCTATCTCCTCATTGCTGGCGTTGGGATTACCCAACAATAAATTCTCGCGCAGGCTCATCTTAAAGAGCTTGGACATTTGGAATACAAAAGCGATCTTTCGCATCAGCGCCGTTTTCTCATATTCCTTGATGTTGGTGCCTCCGACTAAAATTTCGCCTTCATCGGCATCATAGAAACGGGCTGCCAGACGTGCCACGGTGGTTTTTCCGCCTCCAGAAACACCGACCAAGGCAACAGTTTCTCCTTTGTTCACTTTGAAAGACACATTGTCCAGCACTTTTTCTTTCCCGTATGAAAACGAGACGTTCCTGAACTCCAGACCATCTTCAATTGCAGTTTTTCTGCCATAAGCGAAGTCGTCGTAATCCAAAGCGACGTCAATTTTATCCAATGCCAACTCGGCCAAGTAGATGAAGTTTTGAATAGATGCACTACGCATCATAAAAACACCGAATACTGGACCTATCAACAGATAGATAACAGAATTGCCCAGCACCTGCCGCATGTCGCCGCCTGTGGTGAACAGCATGATGGCAACGGGTACCAAGAAGAATGCTGTGGAACTTGAAATTGCCTCGTACAGCGACATTTTGTTTTTGAATCCCATGCTCCACCGTACCACGAAATCTTTCATCTTTACGATGAGCGAATAGAAACGTTCGAAACTCTCCACGCTCTGGGCAAAGGTTTTCACGACCGGTATGCCGCGCACGTACTCCACCGACTCGGCGGAAAGGTTGGCAAGTCCTTCGTAGTATTCTTCCCGCATCTTCATACCCTTTTTGGTGCTCATGGTTGCCATCAACAACATGCTTATGACCATCGGTATCAGGCTCACCAAGCCTAATCGCCAGTCGAAAAGGAAGAAGAATACCAACAGCACGATGGGCGAAACGATGGTCATGGCAAAGTCCGGCAGCTGATGCGCCAGTATGGTGTGGGTCTCGCCCGCTCCATCGACAATGGTTTTGCGTAGGTTACCGCTTTCGCGGTTGGCGAAAAAGCCCAACGGTTTCGCCATCATCTTCTTCACACTGAGCTTGATGATGTTCGCCTCTACCTCAAAAGCGAAGAGGTGGGATACCATTAGCGCAAAGAAATAGAGCAGCATTCCTGCTGCGGCAAAACTCGCCGCCAGAATTGCATAGTACCGTATGGAAACTCCATCGACACTATTGCTCAAAATAATCCCGCTGACAATCTTATGGATATAAACCATAGGCATCAGCACCATAATACCCGATAGGGCTGAAAAAATCATCGCCAGCGGAAGCATATAGCCCTTCTTGCCTGCGTATGGCAGCAACCGCTTCAAAACGGGCGTTTTCTTCTGTTTTTTTGTAGTATTCATTTGTATTCAATTATGTTTGTTCATTCAACCCGAGTTTCGTTTGTATTTGTCTCCTTACCGAACAGGTTGAACTTTTGGAACAATATGGGAGTGACACAGAGATCGGCAAGCAGTGCCGATACAATACCTGCCACGGAGAGTACCCCCATGTGTATAAAGGAAAGGCTTTCAGAAGTAGTATAGACGGCAAAGTTGGTACAGATCACTATGCTTGTCAGCACAATCGGTGTTCCAATAGTGCGGAACGAACGGAGGATAGCCTCCCGGTAATTGCCCCGGCGGTCGAACTCCAAATGCCCGTGGTTGATAAAGTGAATGGTATCATCTACTGCCAATCCGAGAATCATCGGCATGATGGTGGCGGTCATCATATCCAACGGATAGCCAAACCATCCCATCAGACCGCCTACCACCAAAGCCGGGGTAAGGTTGGGTATCAAACCGATAAGTCCGATACGTACACTGCCGAAGACAAGCATCATCAGGATGCCGATAATCAGAAGTGAAATAGCGAAAGAAACCATCTGTCCGCGAGCTACATACTGCATCATCGCCGTAAACTGTGGAATGCTGCCTACGGTAGTGACTGTGGCTTTCGGGAAAAGCTTTTTGGCATGAGCAACTATATCGTTCAACTCCCGTTCTGTTTCTCCGGAATCGTATGAATTCATCTCGACCATCAGGCGAAGGCGCCGATAATCATAATCGATCCAGTACTCTGCCTCACTACCTCCTGCATTTTCATAAAGGAGTAGCAACTGTGCCACCTCTTCAGGATTGTGAGGGATAGTATAATAAGAGGCATCCCCATCGTGCAGGGTTTGGTTCAGGTCTTTGAGGATATTCAATACCGTGGTTGTGCGCTTGGTTAATTTATACCTGTCTACGTGTTGTGCTAAGGAATCTAATCGCACTAGGATTTCGGGCGATTTTGCCAATCCATTATCAGGCAGTTCTATCATCACATCATAGGTATAGACAGACCCAAGTTCGCTTTCACCCACTTCCAAAAGGTTATTGACGTAAGCTATCTTTCGCCCCATGGTTCGCTCCACGTCAAAGGCGGTCTCTATTTTTGTGAATTGATAGATAAGAGCGACTGTGATCACTCCGGTAAGCCATAGTATCAAAGTACCATGTTTAAGTACACCGATACCTACCTTCTCTAATTTTCTGTCCAACCATCGTCCTCCTGTTTCCTGCATTTTGGGATGCGGTTTTCCGTCCTTACCAAAACTAAGGAGCACAGGCATCAATGTAATGGCTATAAAGAACGCCATCATCACGCATGAAGAAGTAGCTATACCGATAAAACGCATAGGCTGCATCGGTATGGCGAGGAAGGAAAGCAAGGCGGCAAAGGTGGTGAGTGCGCTGAACAGCACCGGCCATCCCATTTCCCTGACAGTTTCTTCTACTGCTTGTGTCCTCTTTCCATGTATGAGGAATTGGCGTTTGAAATAAGAATACACGTGGATGTTGTATGCAATGGAAACGGCAAATGTCAATAGCATGGGAATCATCACCATGCCACTATCTATCGTCATACCCACGTAACCTAACATACCGTACACGATGATGATGGAGCCTACAGCTGTGACAAGCGGCACGACCACTCCTCTAAAGGAGCGCGTTACTAATAGCAGGATAAGTATGGAGATTAGGGTGGCGATACCCAGTACACGGGGCATTTCCTTACTTATCCATTTCATTTTCATAGCGGTAACATAGGGCAGTCCCGTTCCCTTGGGATGGAGCTTTTGGTATTTGTCCTTGGTGATGATATGCTCCAGCTCGTTACCCGTCAGCACCTCAGGAGCAACGGCATTCTTCCCCTTGTTCCACACCGAGTCTTCTGGGAAAGTACGCAGCTTGAGTATGATCCATGAGAGCGTTCCATCTTTGGAAACGAGCCGTTCTGCAACGTGGGGTTTCAGGTAAGCCTTGTGGCGTATCTCTTCTAGTTTTGCCGGATCTGACGGTATTGTTTCGGGGACAATCTGTTCGATAGTCATACCCTCCTCACTGCCCACCATAAATTCGATGTCGGTGAGCGACGTTATTTTGTCGGCATACGAAAGGCTGTCCATCATCTCGTTGGTGAGTTCACGGATAAGTTCCAAATTCTCTTTCGTAAACAAATTGTCGCATCGGGTCAGTACTGCGGCGAAATTGTCATTGCCGAATATCTCCTTAAACTCTTCGGTCTTGACAAGCATCGGATCATCTTCGAGGAAGTAATCCTCCCACGAAGCACTCACTTTGAAGTATCTTAATCCTGTAAATCCTATGGCAAAGAAGAGGATAAATAAGCTTAGTACCAGCCATCGTCTTTGTACCATCCATTTGCCCCGACGGGCAAACCAATCGTTGATTTTTTCTATTTTCATATCACTTGTTATTTGTAAGTTGTTTCATTCATTGAAGGCGGATAAAAGCGATCCGGCTTCTGATAATCGCTTCGTGGTTGTTGGCTCAAAAACGAACAAAAGTCCGTCCTGTTCAAAAACAAAGCGAGCCGCCCTAAGTGGGCGACTCGTTCTATGGAATATATATGTTATTGAAACATCCCGTTTCATACATTTGATAGTTAAGGTAAGTGCCATAATTCTGTCCGAGAACATTCAGTTCCGTTACTTTCGTTTTTCATTGTAATTATATCTTTATCCGAAATCTCTTTGCGATGGGCGTTTCTCCGATTTTGCGTAACCCAAGATTCCTCACAAAGGAAAAGTCCACCTACTCCCTGTATAAGAGTTAATTCTTCATTGTTAATAATATTAGTGACACTCATATACTGTTTGTTTTTATTCTACTGGAATAGGAGGAAGTCTTACTTCCAACCATTTTCTTTTCTCTGTTACATTCCACATTCATGAGCTTTTTCCATCCTCCCGTGCTAAAGTGGATATACTCACCAATAAAACATTCTATTTCCTCTTGGGAGAGTTCTTCATGCAGTACCACTTCTTTCATCATATTAATCCACCAAGAACAAGTGAAATGTATAAAGAATGGAGAAATCTGGGTGTGTAAGTCCGGATAGAGTTCTTTCATTCTCTCCAAATATTCCATGCCGATTGCAGTGCTTTTTTCAATCCACCGCTCCCAAAAGTCATTGAATCGGGAATCTTGTGTGTCGAGAAACAGCAACTTAAACTCTTTGCGATAACGGGTTATAATGCCCATCACCTCCTGCATGGATTTACGATGATACTCCTCAGAGGTGAAAATTTCAAGGGAAAGACTTTCGTTCCGGTTATGATTGTCCAGCATGCCGTTCATCGCCTCTAAAAGCGGATGTAGGACAACAGCCAGCAAATCATCTTTACAGGGATAGTAATTGTATATATTGCTCAGACCAACACCCGATAGTTTGGAAATTCCACGCATAGACACAGCCTTGTATCCTTTTTGGAGAAAGGCTTCCCGAGCTGTTTTTAGCAATAACTTGCGTGTATAATCCTTTGGCGTTTGCATAGATCGATATACATTGTCTCAATTTAGTTGCAAAGTTCTTAATATTTCCTTGCATAGACAATACCTAAAAAAGGTGATTTTTGTCGGTTCTTCGTGATGCTATAGTTTTGCCCACACACAGTGTAAGGAGCCACTTCTATCCATATCGACGCCACAAGTACGCAGTTATCTCAACCCTCTAACATACACTGTTTCTTTGATTTACTTTTGCCCATGCACCGATGTTGGTGTCATTAAACACATTGTAATATGGACGAAAAAATCAAGGACCAAGAAATCCTTTTGGTCAAGGATCAGAAGAACGAGAGCCTCCGAGCCGTAGCCGGAGCAGATGAAAAAGGTGGACTGAAAACCGTACCGCCCACCGCCGAGCATGAACAGAGTTTCCTGAAGTTCGACAAGCACAGCAATGCGCTGGAGAACTTCCTTTCCAACTTCATGCGGCAGTTCAAGAACCCCACACCGCTGAACTTCTTCAAAGTGCCTTTTGAGAGTGCCGTTGCCAGTGCACGCGTACTCTCGGAGATGCTCAAAGCACCGGATGTCCCCTCCAATAAGGAGATGCTGGACTCTGCCCGTATCAATCCTGCGGACTATGCAGGGGAGCAGAAACAGTCCTTCCAAGGCATTGACCCCGATAAGGTGAAGTGGGATCAGTTCGAGCAGATGGGCGTGAGCCGTGAGAGTTTGGAAAAAGGCAAGCATCTTGATGACCTGCTTCAATACCGCAAGACTCCGCTTGTTCCCATCAGCATTAAAATCGGCGAAGTCTCCCTCTACACCGATGCCCGTCTTTCTCTGAAAGCCTCCGGAGACGGTACGTTTATCCCTGTCGTCCATGCCATCCGCAAGGAGCCGCAATTGGAGCGTGAATTCTTCGGGCATACCTTCACCGACGAGGACAAGAAAGCCCTCAGAGAAACGGGCAACCTCGGTCGTACCGTGGAGCTGACCTTCCCCGGCAAAGATGANTTCGGGCATACCTTCACCGACGAGGACAAGAAAGCCCTCAGAGAAACGGGCAACCTCGGTCGTACCGTGGAGCTGACCTTCCCCGGCAAAGATGAGCCGACCCGCAGTTTCGTAAGCATTGACCGCCTGACGAACGACATCATCGCCCTGAGTGCCGATAGGGTACGCATCCCCGATGAAATCAAAGGCGTGAAGCTGAGCGACGAGCAGAAAAAGGAGTTGTCGGAAGGCAAGAGTATCTACGTGGAGGGTATGACCTCCAAAACGGGAAAGCATTTCAATGCCAACCTTCAATTCAATGCCGACAAGCGGTCGATTGAATTTCGTTTCGGCTCTCCCAAGCAGGGACAACGACAAAGACAAGTCTCCGAAGGGCAGGAACAGACAGAGCAGAAAGAACTGCGTGTCCCCAAGAAGATGCTGGGACGCGACATCTCTCCCGAAGAACAAGCGAAGCTCAAAGCAGGGCAGACGGTCTATATGACCGGGCTTATCGACAAGAAGGGAGAACCTTTCAATGCCTATGTGCGTCCGAATTTCGAGCAGAACAAGTTCAATTTCCTCAAATGGAATCCCGACAAGTCCCAAACCAAAGAGGTCATTCCCGACAATGCTTCCCGCACGCAGGTCGCTGTCAATTCCGAAGGCAAGACCAACGAGGCTACCAAGCATGTGAGGGAGCCGCTCAAGCAGGGACAGACAGAGCCTACCACAGGGCAGGAACAAAAGCAAGAAGAGAAAAAACGTTCCAAGGGAATGAAAATGTAATCCGCCACCACTAACATCCAAAAAGTAAGAACAAATGAAAGTCATTATAGCAGAAAAGCCGAGCGTAGCTCGTGAAATCGCTCGCGTTGTTCGGGCAACCAACAAGAAAAACGGCTATATCGAAGGAGGCGGCTATGCCGTTACGTGGGCATTGGGACACCTGATAACGGCAGCCATGCCCGAAGCCTACGGCATCAAGGGTTTCCACAAAGAAAACCTGCCGATTCTTCCTCCCGTATTTACCCTTATTCCCCGTCAAATCAAGGATGATAAAGGCTATAAAGCCGACGCTGCGGCAGTCGCCCAATTGAAAGTCATTGAAAAACTCTTCCGAGCGTGCGAAGGCATTATCGTCGCCACCGACGCAGGAAGGGAAGGTGAGTTAATCTTCAGGTTCATCTACGAGTATCTCGGCATCTCTAAACCCTTCGAACGTCTGTGGATCAGCTCGCTTACGGACAAAGCCATCAAAGAGGGGCTCGCCCATCTTCAAAGCGGAGCGGCGTATGACAATCTCTATTATGCCGCCCGTGCCCGCAGCGAAGCCGACTGGTTGGTGGGCATCAATGCCACCCAAGCCATATCCATTGCCGCCGGGCGTGGCACTTACTCCTTGGGCAGGGTACAGACTCCGACCCTCTGTATGGTCTGCTCCCGTTTCTTGGAGAACAAGAAGTTCGAGCCACAGTCATTCTGGCANGGCACTTACTCCTTGGGCAGGGTACAGACTCCGACCCTCTGTATGGTCTGCTCCCGTTTCTTGGAGAACAAGAAGTTCGAGCCACAGTCATTCTGGCAACTCAGCCTTGCCGTAAAGGAAGGCGATGAGAGTTTCCGTTTCTCCTCTGCCGACCGTTGGTTCGATAAGACGGAAGCCACTGCCCTGTATGAGAAACTCAAACAAGCTTCTTATGCCACTGTAGAGACAGTTGTGCGCAAGGAGACCAAACAGGAACCACCGCTTCTGTATGACTTGACCACCCTTCAGAAAGAAGCGAACAGCCGGTTCGGCTATTCGGCAGAACAGACCCTTTCTTTGGCGCAGAAACTCTACGAAAAGGCATACATCACCTATCCTCGCACGGGTAGCCGATATATTCCCGAAGATGTCTTTGCCGAAATTCCCGCTTTGATAGCCTTTTTGCACGACCATCCCGTCTGGGGCATTCATGCCCGCCGACTGACCGACCTCAATACGCATTCTGTGGACGGCAAGAAAGTGACCGACCACCACGCCCTGCTCATCACGGGCAAGAAGCCGATAGACATGTTCGGAGACGAGGCGGTCATTTACGATATGATAGCCGGACGTATGCTTGAAGCCTTTTCCGCCCGTTGCGTGAAAGATGTCAGTACGGTTACTGCCATTTGTGAAGGTGTGAAGTTCATTCTCAAAGGTGAAATCATCAAGGAAGAGGGTTGGCGTGCCATCCTCAAAAACAACAGGAAGAAAGATAAGGAGCAGTTAGAAGCCGAGGAACGAGAAAGTCGAGAAAATGGGGAAGGCATCATCATCCCCGAATGGGAGGAAGGCGAGCAACTCCCACTCTGTGCCTGTTCCTTGACACAGGGAACGACCAAGCCCAAGCCCCTGCACACGGAAAGTTCGCTGTTGGCAGCTATGGAGACGGCAGGCAAGGAATTGGAGGACGAGGAACTGCGTGCGCAACTCAAGGATTGCGGCATCGGGACGCCTGCTACCCGTGCCGCCATCATCGAAACCCTCTTTGCACGCGAGTACATGGTACGCCAAAAGAAGTCGCTTGTTCCCACGAAGAAAGGACTTGCCGTCTATTCCATCGTTAGGGAAATGAAAATCGGTAATGCTGAAATGACCGGACAATGGGAAGCGGACTTGGCGAGAATCGAACGGGGAGAGTTGAAAGAGCAAGAGTTTCGCAAGGGCATCGAAAGCTATGCCACACAG
>NZ_JRAH01000011.1:0-2508 GCF_000768755.1 Porphyromonas sp. COT-108 OH1349
AGTTTGTAGAGCGGGTGCGATTGGTTCAGCATGTCGGATAGACTGCTGAAAAACGAGGGGCTATGATGAGGCTTTGTAATCATAAAATCTGCAAGTTTTGCACCTTGAAGATACGAAGACTTGCAGATTGGACAAAAGGTTTAGTCGTTTATATTACTGAATAACAAATGATAAACGACTATTTAAGGGGCGACTAGTTACTGTTTCTTGTGATTAGACTTTGCGAGAAGAGCCTCCACATCCTCTCGCTTGTAGTAGCACTTATGCCCGATTTGGATAAAGGGTAGCACGGACGTGTCCCGATAGTGCTGGAGCGTCCGTTTGCTGATATTCAGGATGCGACAGACATCCCCGTTGTGCAACAGGTCGGGGACTTCGGGCTTCGTGCCGAAATGTTCTCTCATGCAAAGAGCCAGTTCTTCGATGCTCTTTTTCAGTTCCTCCCAAGCGGAGGCATCAATAGCGGTAAATCTCATATCGGAATGCTGTTTTTGTTACTCTGTTTTGTCTTTTGATGCAAATGTAGGAAGCCTCTCCATTCGTTCTTTCAGTCAGGGATAACCCAGGAAACAGAGGGAACTCGCAGGCAAATATAGAGGCACATACCTACACAGAAAAGGCTTTCGGTTAAGTGCGTACTTGTGGCTTCGATAAGGTATGAAATGGCTTCCTATCCGATAAAAAAACGCAACTTGTTTCTCTTCCGATGCAAAAGGGTGCAGAAGTATGAAACCCGATGCTGTCGCTTGAGAGCAGTCTCTCTTTGTTCGATTCTTTTTTGAGGTGTTTTTGTCCTGATTCCCGCTCTATTTCCTTCTCTTTTTCGAAGCATTGTATAGCACCCGAAAGCAACAAACTCGCAAAGCTTGTCTTCTTATTCTCGGCTCTCTAACTTGGTTTCAGTATCCGTTTTCGGGTGAAAATTCAAAATCAAGAAAAAAGAGGCAATGGGAACAATGAAAGGAAAAAGCCATCGGCAACAAAATAAAAACAGTTCACTCTTCTTCTTTCACTGTAAGAATATATATACAGTGAAAGGGAAAAGTGGAGAAATCTCTTTTTGTCCACCGAAGGGCAAACAGACTCACCCCTCCCGACCTCCGTGAGGGCACGCTCGTTCTCCTTTCACCGTTCTCCTCCTCTCTCTTCATTTCATTCTATCGACTTATGAAACCAAGATATTACGACATTCAAACCATCAAACAGCAGCCTATATCGGCTTACCTGAAATCCTGCGGTATTGCTCCCGCCAAAGAATACACGCACTATGCCCTTTATCATGCCCCCTATCGAAATGACCACAATGCCAGTCTGAAAGTGGACTTTCGACAAAACCTCTGGCATGACTACGGAATAAGTAAAGGCGGGAGCATCATCGACCTTGTGATGTTAATGCGAGGATGCAGTGCNTGACTACGGAATAAGTAAAGGCGGGAGCATCATCGACCTTGTGATGTTAATGCGAGGATGCAGTGCCTATGAAGCCATGGCGCATCTTGCCGATGAAGAGTTGGACCAACAAAAGCGTGAGCCTTCCGCCTTTCATCGTTCAATACCTTCCCAAACGAGCAATTCTCCGGCAAATACAAGGCATATTCTCTCCATCGGTGAAGAATTGCCCCCGCATTTGAAAAACTATCTCCACGGAGTTCGCAAGATAGACCTTGCCGTGGCAAGCCCTTATCTCCGCCATATTCGTTACACCATCGGAGGACGAGAGTACGCTGCTATCGGCTTTCCCAATCGTTCGGGAGGTTATGAGCTTCGAGATAATAGGAAATTCAAAGGGAGTATCGCTCCGAAAGATATTTCTCTGATTAACGGAGAATCCGATGGCGCACTTTGTCTTTTCGAGGGCTTTATCGACTTTCTCTCCCTTCTCACGATGAAAGGAAAAGAAACCGGTCCTTGTCTTATCCTGAACTCGGTAAGTAATCTGCACAAAGCTGGGGCTTACCTGCAAGAAGTAAAAATCTGTTCGGTCAAAGCCTTCTTCGACAATGATGAAGCAGGGCGACAAGCTCTTCGTGAACTTCGTGCCACAGGCATAGAGGTGGAGGATATGAGCAGACTCCTCTATCCACATCATAAAGACCTCAATGAGTATCACGTAGCTCAAAGTAAGCAACAACAAGAAGTACAACAAGTAAAGCCTGCCATTGCAAAACGTAGAATCAGATAAGCCATGAAAGAAGGATTTGATTTATCCCACTATTTGAACGTAGGGAAAGAAACTCAAGAGAAACAGTCGGAGCGATCCCAACCATCCGAGTCCACCAAGCTCTCTTCGACATCTGAGCAAACACTGCCTTCCGAGTCTCTGAATGAAGAGAAAGACAACCTGAAAGCAGAGCAATCCGAGCAAGAGAAGGAACAAGCGACACCAAGCATTCAAAGACGTATCAGCCATAAGCAACGTAAAGAGAACTTGGAAAGCTATCGGGAATCCTTTCTCGTTCCTCACAAAATCATCGACCGAAAGGCAACCTATCTTAGTCGCTCCACATG
>NZ_JRAH01000012.1:0-86313 GCF_000768755.1 Porphyromonas sp. COT-108 OH1349
TAACTGGGGCTAAGTCGTAACAAGGTAGCCGTACCGGAAGGTGCGGCTGGAACACCTCCTTTCTGGAGCGAAGTATTCGTGTCTGTTGTTTATATAAAGGACAGACAGCTATTACTTGGGTATGACGCCGGTAAGCACACAGATAAATGATTAGTAAGGAGCAGGCATCTTCTACTCCCTTCTACTTAGTTGGTTTTTGTTTCAATATCTCTTTCATATACACGCTGGGGGATTAGCTCATCTGGCTAGAGCGCGACGCTGGCAGTGTCGAGGTGATCGGTTCGAGTCCGATATCCTCCACTTTTTATAATCAATAGCAATAAGTCTTTTGCTGTTGGTTATTTTTTTCCCTCTTTTCAAGCTCTCGATGTGTTTAATCTTTGAACATAACATCAGGTAAAAAGCTCCAAAACGAATGTTGAGGAGTATTTCGGAGAAGAGGATAGATATGATAATATTCTGTTTTCTTACAGAGGTCGAATAGTTCTGATTTGATACCCCAAAAGCCGAAGCAATTGTGCAATTATGCTTCGGCTTTTTTAGTATCATTATTTCATTCAACACTTTTTCTAAGGTCCTTATGCTTCTTTTTTACTATAACCGAAATTCAATTTTTCGGAAAATTTGTACCGTCGGTTAAGAACATTTGCTTTGAAAAGAGAAAAGAGGGGTTTCATTGTTTTGTGAAATTTATATATTTGAGGGTTGTTAACCATAAGCAACAAGACAATGAGAAAATCATTATTTACATCAATCGCTTTTGTGGGCATCATGACTACGGGCAGTTGTGTGCAAGGAGGCAACCAATATACCATTCGGAAGTATTAAGCAAGTGCATGTAACAGAATGGAGTGTAGAATCATGTTACAGAATTGCCACAAAAAGGCGGAAGAGTATGTAAAAGACTTTTGAAATAATAAATGACAGGAGAGTTATGAATAAGCATTCAATGGCAACCTCATTTGCTTTAATTGGCTTTGGTATTGGAGGTTTTCTTTCCGATTTTTCAACGGTTGGAGTAATGTGTGGATTAGGTTTCGGGCTGCTTGTAGGATATTTTATCGCCGGTCTCACCACGGCAAAAGGGTATATGTTGCAAGAGGATTTTGTTGCAATGGGTAATCTTGCTGGCAAAACATTAGATGAAATCAAAGAAAAGGTTGGTGCCCCCAGAATAATACAAGCTTGTACTGTTGCGGATACCGGGAGAAAAGGGACTCTATGTACTTGGGCAGAAATGCCTTATATTATTATACTGCTATTTGACGAAAACAATATCTGTATTGGTGTAAATAAAGAAATGATAATGGATTAAGGGTCTTTAATCTGTTGTTCAATTCAAAACATTGCTGCTCTCTACAGCCTTAGCTTTTCTGAGAACTATTTTACAGATTAGCAACCTCCGGGAGATATTTCAGAGAAGAGGATAGATATGAAGATATTCTATTTCCTTACAGAGTCCGAATAGTTATGATTTGATACCCAAAAAGCCGAAGCAATTACGCTTCGGCTTTTTTTAGTATCATTGTTTCATCCAACACTTTTGTCCTGAAGTGTTTTGCCATTGAATCCCTCTATTGAGGTATAATCATTCCGACAGTTTTTGATTTTCAGTACCTGAAATGATACGATCAATCACACAGACAAATTCATTCAATCCATCTTCTACGTGGAGTATTTCGGGCTTATATCCGGTATCAAATTTTAGTAACAACGGTTTCCTGTTCGGTATATGGATGAGAACGCCATCTTGATAAAGATTGTAGTAGAGCACGCTCTCGATCGGTATTGATGCTGTTACATTATTTCGCATTCCGATGAACAATATACGTTCATTAGAGATGAACAACCTCCCAATATCCATAAGAGAGAAGCTGGTAATCTCATTCCCGATAAAAGAGATGCTTCCGGCATGCAGCAAACCACTTTCCCACCGCACTCCCGAATAAGCTATATTATAATGAGTAGTCTTTTCTTCATGAAGCTCCACGCCATATATCACGTGATATGCTACTTCCCCTTTTCGCAGGTTAAGCCCATGTTGCGAAGCGTCGATAGGGTCCAGCTTGTCGTGTTGCAGGTCGTAGCGTCGGGCAACAGCCCATTGATAGGAGGTGAAAATATCGTAGCCGTTGTGTCTGGTCTCCTCCTTGTCGAAAGGGAAAGCCTGCTTTACTGCTTCTGCATTCTTGGAGTGAGCTATCTCTTTAGGCATTCCGCATTCCACAAAAATATCTAAAAATGATACGGTTCTATTTTCTTCAAAGATCGACTTTACTTTTTGTATCCACCGCTGTTGCTCTTCTGTGAGGGCGGATGCCGTTGGTTGTGGAGATGTCGAGTTGCCGGATGCAACCTTCACTATTGCTACAAAAAAGATGATGGCAACTACTGCAATGAAAAAGTATAACATAACGAATCAAATTAAACAGTGGATGAGATATAGGCTCTCGTCCGATGTAATAACTCTTTCTACAAGGGCGATTGCCGTAAATAACACATTTTCCCGTCTTATTATTTGGCTTTAAGGATTGTAAATGTACGTATATTAGGTTAATTTTCAAAAAAACCACCCTGGAAGTATTGATCCGGAGCTTTGTCTGTCTTAATTTTTGCTGCACACATACACTCATCTTATTATCATAACCGATAGCAACAATTCCCTTGCTGTCGGTTATTTTTTTGTCCTCTTTCCAAACTCTTGCTATATTTAATCCTCGTACAGGAGGGTCTGTTCTACTTCCGGGCTATCCTTGTTTGTTCGGCAGCAGAGCCGGTTGTTTCAAAGAAATTTATCTCAGACAGATTAAGATGGGAGAGTTGTTTCAGTCCTACATAGACTATTTGAGGTATGAGCGCAATGCTTCCGTTCACACCATTCTCGCGTATGAGAGAGATCTTGCGGACTGGTTGGCTTTTCTTGCAGAGTTGTTTGGCGAGGGGGGAGAAGAGCGTTATGCCGAGATTTCTTCCAAAGAGGTGCGCAAATGGATGCTGAAGCTCTCCACCTCCAATCTCAAAGCCACGACCATCAAGCGGAAGATCAGTGCCGTCAGAAGCTGGTACTCCTATCTTCGGGTGCAGGGAAAGATCGGGCGGAATCCTTGTCTCGGACTTTCCATGCCCAAAGAGGAGCGGAAGCTGCCTGCTTATGTCAGGAGCGAAGGGCTGGTACACCTCATTTCGGATCTGTATGATGTTTATGCTTCCTCTCATCAACACAAAGATTTGAATACCGCTTTTGTTGTGGATATGCTTTATCAGACCGGATTTCGCAGATCCGAGCTCTGTGGCATTAAGGTCGAAGACATCCATTTGTCGAAGATGGAGATCAAAGTTTTAGGTAAACGGGATAAAGAGAGAATTGTACCTTTTGGTTCTTGTTTGCTAAAAAAAATAGAGTTATATTTGTGTAGAAGGGAGGACATAGCACCTTCGCATCCGTATCTCTTATGTACAGAGAATGGAGGGAGTATATCTCCCACACAGCTTTATACTATGGTGAGGGGTGCACTTGGGGCTGTTGCCGGACTTACAAAGCGTAGTCCTCACGTTTTGAGGCACTCGTTTGCGACGTCCATGCTTAATAACGGATCCGAGTTGCTCAGTATAAAAGAGCTATTGGGGCATGCCGATCTTTCAACCACAACTATTTATACGCATACTTCTTTTACGGAGTTGCAAAAAATGTATCACGCTCATCCCAGAGCAAAAACAGTAAAGCGTATGAACATTAACATCCAAGCTAACCATTTTGAGCTTAGCACTCAGTTAGAAGCGTTCGCAGAAAAGAAGGTCTCAAAGCTTGAACGCTTTTTAGGAGACATCATCAGGGTAGATGTTTTGTTTTCTCTCATAAAACCGGAAACGAATAGTAACAAAGAGGCGAAGGTGCTTGTCGCTGTTCCGAACAGCGAATTGGTGGCTGTAAAGAGCGCAGACTCTTTCGAGCAGGCTTTGACAGAGGCACTGGAAGCAATAGAAAAACAGATAGATAAATATAAACAAACGCATAGACGATAATAGACTCTTTTCATGGTACCGCTTAGAAACGAGAGGCGCGATGCCTTGTCTTTGAAGTGTGTATCTCTCAGTTTGATAGACTGATTGGCTGGTGCAAAACAGCTAAAAGTACAAGATTTTTAATGTATGAGCCCACATTCACCGTTGAGGTAAGTGTGGGCTTTTGTTATGTGCGGGGCTTGAAGAAACAGACTGTTTATCAATCTTTGATGAACCGATTGAAAAAAGACGTTAGTCCTGTTTACATCTTTCTCTGAATCTTATAAGAGTATCCGTTCAGGGCTTGGTTGGTGAAAATTGCCACTTGCTGTCTGCCATTCAAGCCTTGCTTTTGGGAAACCGAGCCGTGGTTTTTGAGAATCAAAGCTTGATCGGAAACATTTTAAGCGTTCAGAGCTGTTTTTATTCACGTATAACAACTTTTATGAATACGTTTAGAATAGAAATCTGTCTCTTATCCGAGATTGATTTTATATTTTGATCCCATTTGGGCGTCATTAAAAGGATGATTGTGATAACTCTTAATTTTCTCAAAAACCGCCTCTTTTATTCGCAGTAACGAAAATATTGTTTGATGTTTAAGGATGTCGATCGGGAAAGTTGCATTAACATTTCTTATCGTGGAGATGGGTCTTTTACCTCTTATACCGTTTGGAGATGCTGGTTGGGTGGATTGGTGTTTTGGAAACAGGGGCTGAGAAGAGTCTGTTTTGTCTAAGTTTACACCTTTTTGTCGTTGAGGAAATGCCTGCTTTTAAGGGATGAATATCTTTCTTTTTCTTGTCGAAAACAGATGAAAATAGAGGTGTTAATTTTATTAACATGGTTAACATCTATCGTTAACATATAGTATAAGTGTAGGATATATGCGACATAAAGGTGTGTGAAGATTGTTTGAAAGTGTAATGGAGTCTTATTAAAGTTGTTGGTCTTAATAATAATAACTACTTTTGACACGAATATGGGTATGTTCTTTACAGAATAAGTCTATGTTCCACAAAGGATTTAGCTAATGACCGCTCCTTTTTGTTGAGGTTTTATTAACAAACCAAAAAGGAGGTGAATTGGAAGTATGTTTAACACAATTATAACAGTTTACCAAAAATCACTTTTTAGAGATATGAAGAAACAATTTCTATCACTATGGCCGTGCAGGATTGCTCTTGCAGGGGCTATATGCTTGGGTGGTTTGAGCATTGCTCCTGTTGCATACGCTGCTCCTAATGGAGATGCTGCCGTAACAACGGAGGCGCAAGCCAATCAAGGAAAAACGATCAAAGGTAAGGTAGTGGACTCTAAGGGAGCACCGCTCGGCGGCGTGCGTGTGCGCGTTGCGGAGATGCCTTCAAAGGGAGCTATTACCAATGCCAAAGGGGAGTTTACGATCAGCGGAGTGGCTGAAAACCAACATCTGATCTTTACTTCTGTCGGTTATCGCAACGAGCGTTTGAGCGTTAGAGGCGTACAGAATGTAAATGTTGTGCTTCAAGAAGACGTCCTTACAGCAGAGGATGTTGTCGTAACAGCGTTTGCCACAGGTCAGAAGAAAGCTTCTCTTGTAGGTTCTGTGCAGACTGTCCGTCCGGCAGAGCTTAAAGTGCCGGCTTCCAACCTTTCTGCATCTTTTGCAGGACGTCTTGCCGGGGTGGTTTCTGTTCAAAGAACAGGAGCTCCGGGTGCCGATGGTGCCGACTTCTGGATTCGTGGTATCTCTTCCGTAAACGCCAGCTCTCCACTTATCATCCTTGATGGTGTGGCGGTGTCAGCGGGAGACCTTAACGCTCTCGACCCTGAAGTTATCGAAGGGTTCTCTATCCTTAAAGATGCTACGGCTACTGCGCTTTACGGTTCTCGTGGTGCAAACGGTGTGGTTATCGTTACCACCAAGACAGGTACAGATCTTCCGAAACCGATTATCAATGTACGTGTGGAGGGATATGTAAATACTCCGACCCGTCTGCCTAAGTTTGTGGATGGCCCTCGCTTTATGGAGCTGTTCAACGAAGCATTGGACAACCTTCCTACCGGTGACGTTAAGTACACACGTGAGAAGATCGAGAACACTCGCGCAGGGGTTAATCCTTACGTTTTCCCTAATGTAATGTGGTACGATGAGCTGTTCAAGACAGCTGCTTTCAACCAAAAGGCAAACTTCAATATACGTGGTGGTGGTAAGAAGCTCGACTATTTCATGTCCGTTACAGCCGACCATCAGACAGGTATGTTGAAGAATAGAAGTTTGGAGCATAGCTCTTTCGACAATTCTCTCAATGTTTATCGTTACGCATTCCAAAACAATATCCGAGTGAACTTTACGGAGACTTCTTCTCTTGCACTCCGTTTGAATGCTCAGATAGGACAGAGCAGAGGTCCGAGAACAGCGATCAACGACATCTTTGGACAGGTAATCAACTCCAACCCGGTAGATTTCCCGATAGCTTATCCTGAGGATGGCGAAACGCTTTATACCAAATGGGGAGCAAGAAAGATCGGTCCTTCAATGATTCCTAACCCTTACGCCACAGCTGTTGCGGGTTATACAGACAACTTCAACTCTACGGTAATCGCTAATCTTGAGTTTACACAAGATCTCAAGATGATCACTCCGGGTCTTAAGTTTACTGCCTTGGCTTCGTTTAAGAACTGGGCTTCCACAAGCACAAGCCGTTTCCGTGATAACAACTATTTCGAGTTGACAGGATATCAGTTGAATCCAACAACCGGAGAGTACGACTTTACACTCAACCGTTTGGCTGATGAAGTGAACACAAACTTGAAGTCTGCCGGTGGAAACAACGGAGACCGCCGTTTCTATGCGCACGCTATGTTGCTATGGAATCGCAATTTCGGCGGACACGACATGGGGGCTATGTTCAACTATAACCAGGAAGAGACAGCCAATAACCTCTCTAACGACAACATCTTGCACAACTTGCCACGTCGCAAACAAGGTCTTGCAGGTCGTTTCACATACAGCTACGACAACAGATATGTCTTTGAAGCCAACTTCGGTTTCAATGGTACCGAAAACTTTGCAAAGGGTAAGCGCTTCGGTTTCTTCCCTTCTGTGGCTCTTGGTTACAATGTTTCCGAAGAGAAGTTCTGGGAACCGATCAAGGAGTATATCCCTCTTTTCAAGCTTCGTGGTTCTTATGGTCTTGTGGGTAATGAGGCTATCGGTGGAGACCGTTTCGTATACCTTCCCGATGTGAACCTGCAAGGTGGAGGCCCTTCTTATACTACCGGTTTGGATCAACAGTATGGTTTGACCGGCCCTGATATCAGACGCTTCGGTAATCCTGATATTACTTGGGAAGTCGGAAAGAAAGCAAACGTCGGTATCGACCTTCAAATCCTTAAAGGTCTTCGCCTTAATGTAGACCTCTTCCATGAGTATCGTACCAACGTATTCCAGCAACGTGGAGCTGTTCCAAGCTATATGGGTACAGCGGCAACCAAGATCTATGGTAACCTTGCCGAGATTAGCAACCGTGGTATAGATGCTGCGCTTGACTTCAATAAGAATGTAAGCAAAGACTTCTGGTACAATGTTCGTGGTACATTTACCTTTGCTCGCAACCGTGTAGAGAAGTGGGACGAACCGTTCTTCTTGGAATACCCTCTTCTTTCACAGGTTGGTCGTAGCTTGAATGTCTGGACAGGATATGTTGCAGAGCGTCTGTTCATTGACGATGCTGAGGTTGCAAACAGCCCGGATCAGTCTTCATTTGCCAATGGAGCCAAGGCAGGAGACATCAAGTATAAGGATCTTCCGGATAGAGATGGCAACTACAATGGCCGTATCGACTCTAATGACCGTATGCCTATCGGTTATCCTACAATCCCTGAAATCATTTATGGTCTCGGCTCTAATATGAAATACAAGAATGTGGATTTCGGTATCTTCTTCCAAGGTGTTGCTAATACCTCTATGATGCTATCCGGTTTCCACCCGTTCGGTACACAGTCTAACCGTAACGTATTGCAGTTTATTGCTGATGATCACTGGAGTGCTTCTAACCAAAATATACATGCCGCTTATCCTGAACTTACTAAACAAGATAAAGCTGTCAATACTGCTGTTTCCACTTATTGGTTGCGTGACGCTTCATTCTTGAAGTTAAAAAACATAGAGCTCGGTTATACTTACAAGAATGCAAGACTTTATGTCTCTGCTCAGAACGTTTATACCTTCTCTAAGTTTAAGCATTGGGACCCTGAAATGGGTGGTGGTAATGGTCTAAAGTATCCTACTCAGACTACTATAAACGTGGGTCTTCAAGTGTCATTTAAGTAATTGGCAGAGAGGTGTACATATATATATGATCACAAATACGATTTAGAGAATTAGACATGAAAAAGATATATAACATACTATTGGCTCTGCTTCTTATGGGAGCAATGGGAGCATGTAACTATTTGGACGTGGTTCCGGATGAGACAGCTACCGTAGAAGACTCTTTCAAGAATGCAAAGGCTGCAGAAAAATTCCTTTATTCTTGCTACGGATCTCTTCCAAGACTTTCTGCTACAGTAAGTGGGCTGGACTTCCTTACCGGAGATGAAGTGGTTACATCTTTTGAACACGAGCTTTTTGCAAGATTCCCGAAAGGAACTTATACTGCCAGCGATCCTGTTATCTCCTATTGGAACAGCCTCTTTACCGGTATTCGTTACTGCTACATGCTATTGGACAATATAGACAAGGTACCCGGTATGGAGAAAGACAAAATAGAGGATTACAAGGCACAGGCCGAGTTCCTTATCGGTTTTTATCACTATCTGCTTATCCAAAACTACGGTCCTACCATTATCGTGACTAAGGTAGAAGATCTTAACACAGACGCTAAAGACTTCTTGCCTCGCCGTCCGTTGGATGAGTGTGTTAAGTTTGTTGCAGACAAGTTTGATGCTGCGGCTGCAAAACTTCCTAAGGAACGTACGGGTAGCGAATATGGTTTGGTTACGAGCACAGCGGCTAAAGCCCTCAAGGCTAAGCTTTATGTGATGGTGGCTTCTCCTCTGTTCAATGGTAACTCTAAGTTCTATGCCGATCTTAAGAGCCCTGATGGTACGCAGCTTATGCCTTTGACATTTGATGCAAGCAAGTGGACAAGAGCTGTACAAGCACTTAAAGAGGCCATCTCTCTTGCGGAAGCAGACGGCTTTGAACTCTATGTGGCAAAAGAGGGAGCACTATCCAGCTTGCCTGAACCACAAGATCCTGTCCAACGCTCTTTGCGTTTTGCGATTCTTGATAGAGATAATACCAAAGAGATTATCTGGGGTGATACCAGACAACAAGGCTGGTATGACATCGCAGCTAAATCTGCACCATACCACGGATCAGACAATGCATATT
Source organism: Porphyromonas sp. COT-108 OH1349 (assembly GCF_000768755.1). Taxonomy (NCBI): domain Bacteria; kingdom Pseudomonadati; phylum Bacteroidota; class Bacteroidia; order Bacteroidales; family Porphyromonadaceae; genus Porphyromonas; species Porphyromonas sp. COT-108 OH1349. Next base: position 9,386 of record NZ_JRAH01000012.1, read on the forward strand.
CGGGTGTAGGTGTTACGCTCAACATGATGAAGCGCTTCTACACAGAAAATGGTCTGCCTATCGACCAAGATCCTGAGTTCTTTGCAGAGTCTGATTGGTGGAATCTTATGGACGTTCCTTCGGGTTATGCCAATGCCGAAGGCCGCATTCCTAACTTCCTTTTCAAGCGTGAGCCTCGTCTTTATGCTTGGGTGGCTTTCCAAAATGGCTACTACGAGATAGACAACAAGGACGAAAAAGGAAACTATGCACGTAATCTTCGCAGAGGACAGAATAGTAAGAAGGTTGTGATGAAGATGCTTGCCGGAGAGCCCGGAGGTAGAGGTCCTGTTAACAATCTGCGTAATAACAACTACTGTCCTACACTCTTCTTGAACAAGAAACTGGTTTCTCCTGCCAAGCGTCCGGGTAACAACCCTCAGTTTATCTATCCGTTCATCTCTCTTGCAGATCTTTACCTCCTTATGGCAGAGGCTTCTGTGGAGACAGGAGACCTTACTACCGCAAAGACCTACTTGGATAAGATCCGCACACGTGCCGGTATCCCTACTGTAGATGAAGCTTGGGCAAGAGCAAAAGAGCCGGGCAAAGCCAACTCTCAAGAAGGTCTGCGTGAGATTGTACGCCAAGAACGTATGGTGGAGATGTACCTTCAAGGACAAAACTTCTGGGATATGCGCCGCTGGTTGCTTGCAGAGACCTACTTCTCTCAACAGCCAAAGGGTCTTAACGAGAAGGCTGCAACGTTGGAAGATATGTGTCAGGTGATGACTGTGGACGTACAACGTTCATTCGTTTCTCCTCGCAACTATCTCATGCCAATCCCTCAAGGTGAAATCAATAAGAACCGTAACTTGGTTCAAAACGTGGGTTACTAAGATTCTGACCATTAAATAGATAAAGACAATACAATGAAAAGAATAAAAGTAATGATGCTCGCCCTTATGCCTCTACTGGCTTTTGCTTTTGCTTCATGTAAGGACAAGCAAGATATGCCTACGGTAGAGCCTATCAGCATCTCCAATTTAAGATATGAGACAACTCCGGGACAGATAGTGCTTCACTGGGATAAAGTGGAAGAAGCAGGCAAGGACTTGCTCTATGTCAGAGTAAGCTACTTCGACCCTTATACCAATAAGAACACTACCCGTCTTACCAGCAACTACTCCACTTCTTGTGTTATACCCAAGACTTTCAAGGTAGCAGGAGAATATACGTTTACGGTAACTGTGGTGAGCAGTTCGGGTAAAGAAGGTGCAAGCCAGACACTCAAGGCTACATCTGCTCCCGTTGCTCCTGTAAGTTCATTCTCTACGGAAGCTATTCCATTGACTGTTGCAATGCTTTCTACCAATGCTCAAGAGCCTTCGGAAGGACCTATTGCCAATCTTATTGATGGAAACGATGGCACATATTTCCACTCCAGATGGAGTGCTCCTCAGACTACCGATGCACACTATCTTCAGATAGCTATTCCTCAAGAGCAGAAAGCGTTTAAGTTCTGGTATAAGAACCGTAATAATGGAAACGGAAAACCTCAAGACATTATCGTATCCGGTAGTGAGAACGGAGAGGATTGGAGAGAGCTTACTCGCATCAACAGCGGTCTTCCTACCGGTGCTTCTTCTGTTTACGATTCTCAGCCAATAGATGCAGATCCTGCTATTAAGCATCTTCGTCTTACTGTAATGAGAACCAACAGTGGCGCAGCTCCTACGTTCTTCAATATGGCGGAGTTTAAGCTTTACAAGGTTATCTATCAGATCTATGACGCAGAAGCGGAAGCGAAGAAGATTATCGACAGCTACGGTAATAAGTAATACTCCGCGAGAGATTACTATCTAAAGCTATATATGAATGGAGGAGAGTTCCCGACTTGTCGGGGACTCTCCTCTTTTTATGCACTCTTGTCGCTCTCGGATGCTTGGGTGGAAATCTCTTTTGGCAAAGTTTTTTGCCCCAAGGATCCCTTTCCAAAGCTCTCTTTAAGCCGTTCAAAACTTTCTGTTACCCTGTTAAAAACTTCTCCCAAACAGATTCACTCTTCACGTTCAAAGCTTGGTTTTTATAAATCGGTACTTGGTTGCTGCTTTTCAAACCTTGACTTCCGGGAATCGTGCCTTGATTTGCAGATCTGTTCCTGCTTAATGGAACCATTTAACGGGATAAGAGAAACATTTGAATGCTTTCAGCTCATCTTCAATAAAGCATTGCAGCTTCATCGAGACTTTTGCACGGCATCTCATTTACGGTGTTGCTTTCGAGATTCGAGCTTGCTCTCAGACGTGAGTACACTTCCGTCCTTTTTCACTCTTCATCTCTTGTCTCTGAACTACTCTGCAAAATCTCTTTTGGCAAAGTGTTCTTTCCAAAAGATAAAAGCTCCTTGAAAAGATCAAGGAGCTTTTATCTCGGTTTCCTGTCGGTTTTGTAGAGTAGAGTTTATACTTCCCTGCCGGGAGGAAGTGTCTTTATCTACTCTTTTATCGCTTATGTCCTGAACAGATGTTTGAACTCATCTGCATAAAGTCTCGATAATCCGTGCCGGTTGTCTATGGCTTCTCCCACCACAATCATGGTGGTTAGGGTGAGGTTGTTCTCTTCCACGATTTTTGCCAAGTCTTTCAGCTCTCCCCGGTAAATGCGCTCATCTTTCCACGTAAGTTTGTAGCAGGCAGCCACCGGAGTGGTTGGCGGATAGTGCTCCAAGAGTTGAGCCTGAACATCCCTCACGATGCCGGCACTGAGGAAGATGCACATGGTGCTCTGAGAACGTGCCAGCAGATGGAGCTTCTCTTTTTCCGGCATCATGGTACGCCCTTCTCCACGAGTGAGGATAATGGTCTGCACCTTTTCCGGAATGGTAAACTGCGATCGAAGAGCCGCTGCCGCCGCTTGGAATGATGAGATTCCCGGTGTGATGTGATACGACATATCGTGGGCATCGAAGAGTGCCATCTGCTCTTGGATGGCGCCATAGATGCAAGGGTCACCCGTATGCAGACGAACCACCAAAAGCCCTTTGTCGTAAAACTCTTTCATGATCTCAAACTGCTCTTCAAGACTCATTGATGCGGAGCTACGCACTGTGGCTCCCGCTTTGGCATAGTGGGTCAGCTCTATGGGTACGAGACTGCCGGCATAAAGAATAAGATCCGCCTGTTGCAGAAATCTTTTCCCTTTGACCGATACAAGCTCCGGATCTCCCGGACCGGCACCTACAATTTCTATATGACCGGCGCGAACAGATGCTCTATCCTGCGCCAATGCGAATGTGAACTCATTCCCGGCGGAAAGTGCCCCTTTCTGCTTCTCCAACAGTAAAGCTCCTCCCTTTGCAGCCATAATGGATGAGGCTTCCGATACACTCGGTACGGATGTTACCTCTTCTACTTTCTTGGAGGGGTTGGGTACTTCCACACCGTCCAACTCTCTGTCCGAAAAGATATGGAGAGGCGCACCAAAATGCGTGGCAAGCTCGTGCAGCATCGGCTCATCTTTCTTTAGCTCTATGGACGATAGTGATGCAATGGAGAGGGGAGAGTAGCCAAAACCTGTAAGGGCTTCTTCCAGATAGCCGGCTACTCCGGTAGAGGAGCATTGGCGACGGCATCCCATGCCGAGGTGCAATACACTCGGACGATAGTAGATGGCAGGGACAGGCACCTCTCTGTATATCTTCGGCGTGACGGCTATGAACAGCTCGTACTCTTTCCACTCTATATCCGCAATGTTGTAGAAGAGATCTACGTGCGGCGGTTTGGTGCGCTCCATGTATGCCGTTCCGCTATCTTTGATGTCGAGTAGAAGGGCTACCCGCTTGTCATTAACAAATAGCGTGATGGGTGCATTCAGGTTGGCTTCGGAGGTTTCTGTCTTCCAACCGTACTTTTTACCTATCGTGTCCAATGCCCATAAGCCGAGACCATCGCTTTGAGTGGTGATCACCTCTTGTGCTCCAAGCACTCGTGCCAAAGCTGTGGAGAGTTCGTTTGCTCCTCCGACATGCCCGGAGAGAACAGATACAACGAACTGCCCCGTGCTGTCTATATTGACAATGGCAGGGTCTGTGTATTTGTCTCTGATATATGGTGCGATAGTCCTGATACAGATACCCATAGCCCCGATGAAGACTAAGGCATCGGATTTGGAAAATAACTCGCCGACATGGGTGAGCGGATGTATCTCCGCGTCGGGATACTCCTTTAGAATGGTTTCGGCAAGGTGTCGGCTACGCTCGGAAACCAGTATGATTGCAATGGATTTCATCTGTCGTCTTATTGTTTAACAGCCCTCATGACTTCTATCGGATTGAAGTCGTCTATCGTGATTCGGGTACTCTGCATCTCTCCGAAGCCGTGTGCCCCGCACGCATCAAGGAACATCTGTCTGCTTTCGGGAGATACGGCGTTGAAGACCAATATGCTGCCCGAAGCCATTTTCGCGGATAATTTCTCCACGATTTCGTTCATCTTGCCTCCGTGTCCGCCGATAAAAGCAGCATCCGGAGCAGGTAAAGCATCCGTCTCGGTCTCTGTGAAGTCTCCGATAAACGCATTGATGCCGGGTGTTCCGAACTTTTTTGCATTTTCATGGATGAGCATCCGCCCCTCTTCTCGCTGTTCAAAAGCATAAACCTGAAGGTGTGGAAACTGCAGCTTTGCCTCGATGGAGACAGAGCCGGTACAGAATCCGACATCCCAAAAGACACTCCTTTCCCGAAGCTCCAATGCACTCAGGGAGAGAAGTCGGATAGGCATTTTTGTGATCATCTTGGCTCTACCGTTGAGCAGATGAAAGTTCCCTTCATGAAGACCAAGCGGTCGGGGACGAGTGTATTGCTTGTGGAGGATGATGTTATTGGGAAATGCAAACGACTGCGAAGCGATCTCTTCCAAACCGTGAGTGGTAACACGCTCTGCTTCGGTATTGCCCAGCAGTTCGCCTACGGACATCTTGTAGTTGTCATACCCATACTCCAACATCCGTTTAGCTATGGTTTGAGGGGTATGTTCTTTGTTATCCGTGAGTATGCCTATAAGGTCATATCCGAGAATGAGAGCTTCATCGAACTTGTGCCAAGGGCGTCCCGTGAGAGAGACAATCTTCATATCCTGATAGGGGAGCAGGAGGCGATGAGCGTGTAGCTGCAAAGAGTTGAAGTAGGGATAGAGGTCAATCTCCGCTTCGGGCATTTCTCGCAGAACGGTATTGGCAAATCCGAAGAAGAGCGGATCGCCTGAGGCAAATATCACAACCTCTTCGTGCCGGCGATATGCCTCGAAAACTTGAGAGAGAGGAACTACTATCGGAATCCAACTATACCCTTCGGGCAGGTAGGGATCCATGATCTCTTTATGACGCAATCCGCCCGAAAAGACACTGTTTCGGGCTATACGCTCCCGAAGATGAGGGGAGAGATGCTGCTCTCTATTGTCATCTATGCCAATGATAGTGAACTTCATTTTTTCGTTTATTACACGTCTCGTCCGGGGCGAAGCTGTTCGGCATCGTCGAGTGTCAGGATGGAGTTTACAAGTGTAGCCGCCAGATTGCTGCCGCCTTTGCGTCCTTCCACTATGATTTTAGGGATGGAGGGGAAAGACTTGAGCATGTGTTTCGACTCGCAAACATTCACAAACCCGACCGGAGCACCTATCACCCCAATAGGTGAAGCCTTTCCTTTTCGGATCAGATCGCATAGTTCGATAAGTGCGGTAGGGGCATTGCCGAAAGCGTAGAGCGCATCAGGGTGCTCTTCTACCGCCAATCGGATGCCGGCTTGAGTACGGGTAATGCCTTTCTCCGTAGCCATCTGTGCTACTCTCGGATCGTGCAAATAGCATTTGGCTTCTATGCCCAAACGCTCCAATGCTCCCTTTCTGATGCCGGAGACAACCATGGTAACATCCGTGATGATGGTACTTACTTTCTTGGAGATAAAGGCTTCATGAAGCTGCTCTACGGCTTTTTCATCTGTGTAGAGTACTTTCTCCATGTCAAAGTCTGCGGTTGTGTGGATGGAGTGGAGCAGAGCCCACTTGTGATCCAACGGGATATTTTTGTTTGCCAACTCGCTTTCGATGGTCTGAAAACTGCGGATCATAATATCCTGTCCGATCTTATCCGCCTGCATACCTCTGTTGCGATAATAGCCGCGAGGGGTTATCATCTTACCGTCGGCAGATTTATAAGTCTGGGAATTGCCTAACAGAACAAGAGTGAACATATCTATCTCTTCCGGATCAAACGCTTCCAATGTGGTAAGAGTGATATTCTGATCTTCTCTTCCTGCCTGACGGACGTATCCCACAGGCGTTTGAGGATCGCGGTGTTTAAGGAACAGCTCTTTCAGTCGGTACAGTTGCCAATACCTGCCATTACTCTTGGGGTTATAGACGGCAGTGATAAAGTCTGCCATTGCTGCGGCTTCTATTCTCTTCTCAATGGTAGCCCAGGGAGTCATGAGATCGGATAGAGAGATCACGCAAAAGTCATGTCCGATGGGAGCACCCAGCAAAGCAGCCGCTTTTTGAAAGGCACTTATACCGGGTAATACCTCTACCTCGATGTCGCTATCGCGTTCATCTTTCATCTCATATACCAGTGGCGCCATGCCGTAAATACCGGAATCGCCGGAGCTGATCACCACCACCGTCTTGCCTTCTTCGGCAAGATCGAATGCCTGTTCGGCTCTCAACTGCTCTTTCTTCATGCCTGTATCTATACAGACCGTGCCGGGAGAGAGAACAGACTCTATAAACTGAAAATAATATTTGTATCCCACGACTACATCTGCCGTCTTTACGGCATCCAATACAGCCGGTGATATATCTTCTTTACCGCCCGGACCTATTCCGGCGACCACTATTTTTCCTTTCTTCATTCGCTAAGCTCTACTGTTCTTAAGGTATCAAACTGAAAATCTTTCTACTTCATCTTCTTTCCTGTGGAGATATAAAGGCTCTTCTTTTGCATGATCCCGATCTTTCGGTGTCGGGAATAGAACGTAAGAAGTTCAAGAAAACGCTCCTGAACAGCAGGCAGCTCTCCAAGCCCGCAAAGGTGAAGAACCACTTCGTATCCCTCTTCTTCCAACATCTCTTTCCAGTCTTCCGCAATATCGTTCTTGGCATGCTCGCCGGCTACCAGCATAAGCGGTTGAAGGTGTACACGTTTGGTATCCAACCTGCGTAGCTGTGAGAGAGCCTGCTCAAAGTAAGGATAGCCCTCGATACAGCCTATAATGTGATTGGGATAACCGAGATCTTTAAGCTTGTAATCGAGCATCGCATACTGTGCGGTAGATACATCGTAAGTGCCGTGACCGACCCAAAGATAAACTTCATCCTCTTCTGTCTCAGCCGTCATAGCTTCTATGAGTGCATCATAATCCTCTTCATACGAAAGAAGTGGCGAGCATAGACGAACCTCTTTGAACCTGTCTCGGATCTCCTCGACGTCTATGCAGAGGCTTTCCATCTCTACTCCCCAGATGATTGTCGTAGGCTGCACTATGACATGAGTGTATCCCTGATCTGCCAGAAGCCTTAGAGCTTCCGACGGTAACATCTTCTCCACTCCTCTATCCTTGAGACGCTTCACGATGATACGCGATGTGTACGCCTCGTACATATCTATCATCGGATAGTGAGCCGTAACCATATCATTTATTATATCTATGGTCTTCTCTCTGGTATCCTCATGAGTGGTTCCGAAGTGCGCCATAAGAATAGCCACTTTATCTCCATCCGTTACATGATCGAAGATGTTATCCTCTTCAAAAACCTTGTTCCCGGCTTTCGAGTGAGTCAGTAGTTTTTTATCTTGATTTTTATCTGTCATAGTGTTATCTGTTCTTATAGAAATTGATGTACGCTCTGTTTACCAAAACATTTCCGCCTTTGGTCGGATAGTTACCTGAGAAATACCAGTCGCCCGGATGGTTCGGAACAGCTTCGTGAAGCCCTTCCATGGATTGGAATACCAGCTCGACAGGAATATCTATACCCTCCGGCATCAGGAGTTCAAGCATCTTTGTGTTCAGCTCATCCACGGAGAACGGAGCATAAAGACGCTTCACAAAATTCTGTTCCGTGAGTCTGTTCTCCGCTTCTGCCTTGATGATGTCCGAGTAGATCTCATCCAACACTGCGGTTTGGCCTCTCTCTTCGAGCAGCGCAACAGCTGCACGGAATGCGACGAACTCTTCCAGCCTGCTCATGTCTATACCATAGCAGTCCGGATAACGCACTTGAGGTGCGGATGATACGATTACGATTTTTGTGGGACCGAGACGATGAAGAATGGTGATGATACTCTCCTTCAACGTTGTTCCCCGAACGATGCTGTCGTCGATAACCACCAGCTTATCCTCGTTTCGGTTCAAAGAGCCGTAAGTAATATCGTATACGTGTGCCGCCAACTCCTTTCGGCTTTCGCCCTGAGTGATGAATGTTCTCAGCTTGATATCCTTTACCGCCACCTTCTCAGCCCTTATGCGCTTGTTGAGGATAGTGCCCAACTCTTCGGATGTAGGGTTCGAGAGCTCTTGGATAGCCTTTAGTTTTTGTTCGTTGAGTACTTTATTCAGACCCTCCACAAGCCCGAAATAAGCCACTTCGGCAGTATTCGGAATAAAGGAGAATACGGCATGATCCAAGTCGTAATCTATGCTCTTCATCACCTGTGGAACGAGATTAGCCCCTAACGCCTTGCGCTCTTTATAGATGTCTCTATCGCTACCTCTGGAGAAGTATATGCGTTCAAACGAACAAGCCGCATTGGGTGCTTGTGGAAGGATCTCGAATATATTGACCTGCTCACCGCTTTTATCTATCGTGATGGCACTGCCTCTCGGAAGCTCCTTAACCTTATCGAAAGTAAGGTTCATAACGGTTTGGATGACGGCTCTTTCCGATGCAACGACAACGATTTCGTCATCTACATAATAGAAAGCAGGGCGTATCCCCGCAGGGTCTCTCATAACAAAAGATTCTCCGCTTCCTGTCATACCGCACATGGCATACCCGCCTTCCCATAGTGGCGAACACTTTGAGAGCGGATTGCAAAGGTTGATATGGCTTTCTATATGGTCGGTAATGTCCATGCCTTCAAGTCCCATACCCTTGGCGATTCTGTACACTCGCTCTATCTCTCTATCCAATGCGTGTCCCATCTGTTCTATGACGATGTGAGTGTCGGACATGTTTCTCGGATGCTGTCCTACGGATGTGATGGACTCGAAAATCTTATCCGTGGAGGTGAGATTAAAGTTTCCGCACAAGAGCAGACTCTTTGCTCTCCAGTTGCTACGCCTCATCATCGGATGGACAAAAGCCATACCTCTCTTGCCGGTAGTACTGTATCGAAGGTGTCCCATGTAGCACTCTCCTGCAAAGGGAACATGCTTGGAGATGCTGTCTATACTCTCGAAAAGCTCTTCCGGAGTGGAGTCTATATCTTTTCTGACATCCTCAAACACTTCTGTGATGGCACTACTGCCTTGAGCTCTATGCCTGAAGAAGTACTCTTCACCGGGAGGAGTGTTCAGTTTAACACAAGCCATTCCGGCTCCTTCTTGCCCTCTGTTGTGCTGCTTCTCCATGAGAAGATACATTTTGTTCAGTCCGTAACGCCACGTCCCATATTTCTCATGATAGAAGGAGAGGGGTTTGCGTAGTCTGATGAGGGCGATACCGCACTCGTGCTTCAATGTTTCCATTACGATGTATTGTAGATCTTATTGGTTTGTAAGCCGAAAGACATCTGTCGAAGATGCCTTCAAAGTTTGAAAACGTAAAGTTACGCAATCGGGAGCGCAAATGAAAATGCTCCCGACCATAGATAGTCCATGGACGAGAGCGTTCCTATTAAGTTTTGCAAGCATCTGCTCCGGATGTTTCGCTTAGTGAGAGATGGATATGATCTCACCATGCTTCGGGGTGAGCTTGAATATATCATCGTACCCGATCTGTCCGGTAATGTACTGGGCGGTATTGATGACACCGCCATGGCAGAAACAGATAATGTGGGAGTAGCCTTTCTCTTTGCAGGAAGAGATGAACTCTTCTACCCTCAAAATCATATTCTGGAGAGTCTCTCCATCCGGTATCTCCATCTTATGCCATGTGGCAAACCAGAGATTCTCATCACCCAATGCAAGATCTGAAATATCATACCACGGTCTCATCTCCCAACTTCCGAAGTTAAACTCCATAAGCCGGTCATCCCTTATGGCATCGCCATATCCACAGTAGTCCGCAAGCAGTGTCGCCCTGCTCAGAGGGGAAGTAAAAGAGGCATCATACCTATGTCCGAGAGCATCCAACTTCTGTTTGACCTGCTCGGCTTCGTGTTCAAAGTTTTTGGATACGGGAACATCCGTTTGTCCGTAACAGAGTATGGGGTCTATGCTTAAAGAGGTGTGTCTTATCCAGTCTATTGTCATATTATCGGGGTTTCTGCATCAGGGGGACGGGGCATCACCCTTTCTTCATTCCGCCAAGGCGTTTAGCTTCACGATAGCTCTCTTTCGGAGCTTCGGTGTTCTTGCCTTTTCTGTTTGCCCCCTTAGTGCCGGAGCTGATCTTTCTTCCTTTCCTTAGTTCTGCGCTTTTCGGAGAAGAGAAGCGTATGCCATCTCTATCGTCCTGCTCGTCCCTGCCAAAACGGACAAATACATCTTGAGAGGAGCGAGCTTTTTCTCTACTTACTTTTCTGAATATGCCTTTTAGGGGAACAGACGAGTGGTCCAAACGCACATCATCATCCACACAGGCTTTGTCGCCGATACCCACTACTTCGTTATTCTTAGTCACCCGACCGGCACGGATGAGCTCTTCTGACTCCTTTCGGGTAAAGTCGTAGTATTCGCTTAGAATACGACTGATACGAATTTCCATAGTATCTTTTTTCTAATACTTTTACGGGCACAAAGATATATTAAAATGCGGAAGTTGAAAATAGTAGTTTTAAGATTATTGCACACTCCTCTCCGCTCTTTTCTGCAAGTCTTTTCATTCTTCTCTTTTCCGTGTTCAAAAGTTGTTCTGAACAGGGATATTTTCTTTGTTGAACGGGTTAAGATTTTCAAACCAAATCTTCATTTGGAGCAATCAAATCTTGATGCCTGCAAATCGAGCCTTGAATCCTGCAAATCAAGTCTTAACTTCTACAAACCGGCTCTTGATTTACAACTGTATAAGGCATCACATCATCTTTTGTAAGTGTATAGTCTGTTTTGTGAACGGATATAAAAGAGGCACCGACTACTGCGGTGCCTCAAAATACAGAATTGTGAAATAGTAGCAAGGATTAAATAGTATAGCAGAAATACCTCCACTCACTCCACGGACAGAGTATATCTCCTACTTTTGCTCTGACACGCCAACGGCCTCTTTGAGCTCCAACGAACAGATGATCAAGGTATGTTTTAGATGTTTTGTAGGTGTAATTGTGGCTTTTACCGCTCTCAATTGCTTGGTCGGAGGCCCAACCGCAACAGAAATGATCCGTCTCCACGTGGTATTCAACAGGAACACCTTCTACTGCAACGGGAGTCCATTCAAACCTTGTATCTCTTGGGTAGTGGCTGAAAATCTGGTAGGGGAATGGGCTTATTTGTTTTGGAACAACACCGCTCCACCAGTTTAGTGTCGGGTCTCCCAATAGTACCAAGCCGTAGAACCAGCCTATTTCCCAGTCTTCATGTTTAGCTCCCAAGCATTTCCACCATTCTACAAAGGCTTCTCCTATTGTCATGCCTTTGCCCATCGGGCCATAGAAGTTTTCAAAGAAGAGCATCGACCCAGACTTTGTACTACCTATTGCAGCCATACCCGGATTGATACCGTTGCCGGGCTTGTCAAAAATGTACCATCCTGCCATATAATCCGGCTGAGTAAACAGGGCACTGCTGCATGCAAAGAGGTTGTAGAAGTTTGCTTGAGGAGGATTTTCGTCTTTGATGTATTTGACTCTTATGTAGTTGTCCTCCTCCTTGAATGGTTCGTTAGGGATAGAAAAACGGTGGAGATAAGGGTTGGAGTGAGCACAAACCTGAGCCCAACCGAAATGTTTAGCCATCTTTGCCTTGTAGGTGTTGGCATTGGTTTCTTTTTTGTCCGTGCAAACGTCGATGTTACTGCTTGGAAGCATCATATCCATAGCACAATCTCCGAATCCTGCCCAGTCGTCATCCACGATGGTCAGACCTTTATTGGATTGTCCTAAGAGTCCTTTTCTAAAGTAGTGATTGCGAGCAAAGTACTGATTTATAAGCCGGGCGTTGTTGCCGTTCATGTCGGGAGTCCATATTCTACCCACCCATATCTCGGCATCTATATCTCCGGCGTGTATATTGTAGTCTCCATCTTTGTCTTTGTCTTTCCATCTTCCATTGGCATCCATGAAGAAAAGATCACAAGGAAATACCGAGGAGTGACCTCTAGCTTTATGCTCATACCATGCAATGGGAAGATTCCCAACGAATACTACACCTCTGAGAGCTGCTTTTCTCTTTCTGTCTTTTTCGTTTTTCTTTTCTCCCTTGCTTTCTCGCGGATTTTCAATAAATCTCTTTCGGTTTCGGATAATGAATTTTCTTAAATCTGCCGCCGTTCCTCCTTTATATCTATACACATCTGCATAGTACCCGTCGTTTGCAACATCAAGAACGTATTGGTCTATGGAAGATTTAATGTCGGGATATAAGTTGTAGTTGACGACAACGATCATCCTTCCTTTGGTATAAACGTGTGTAGAATACTTGGTGAAGAGCTTCAAACCCGGCCCGAAAGAAGGACGAGGAACTCGCTTAACAAGAGGTTTGTCTAACTTTTCTCTGCGTCTTTTGTAGTTGCCGAATGTTTGGCGTTTGACCTTGATCGTATCGTCAAACTCTATTTCTTGTAGTTGTTTGATGTTACTGTAGTCAATCTTAAACTCTTTGGAGTTTTTCACTGCTTTAAGGTTGAGTTTTTCATTAGCCATAATGGTTTGTTTTATTGATGAATGAATAAATAATATAAATCGCTCGGAGTACTACACTGCTCCGAAAAGCGAATAAAAAGGTTTTGATCGTGCTTTTTACAGAAAGGTATTATCTGTGTCTGTCTCAAAGTTATGAAAATAAGTGGGAAAAATAAAGAAACCTCCGGGTTTTGTATCACACTCGAACGATCGATGAAAAGTGATGAGCTTTTCTTGTGGATTTCTTTCTAAAAACCTGTTTTTTATTTGAACTATAATCTGTACCTTTGATTTCAGCTTTACTCCCAATATTTTGCGTCGAAGAAATGCGTAAAACACCAAACTCCACTCCAAATATCAAGGTAGCGGAAAGCTATCATGTACCGGTGCTTCTGGATGAAACACTGGATGCGTTGAACATAAAACCGGATGGTATCTATGTCGATTGTACATTCGGAGGAGGAGGACACAGCAAAGCCATCGTGGAGCGACTCTCCTCCAAAGGCAGGCTTATTGCTGTGGATCAGGATGCAGATGCCATTCGGAATATCCCGGAGGGAGAAGAGCGAATGCTTTTCGTGCATGGGAATTTCCGGTATCTTCGCCACTATCTCGCTTATATCGGAGTGGAGAAAGTGGATGGCATATTGGCGGATCTGGGTGTCTCTTCTCATCATTTCGATGATCCCGACAGGGGTTTCAGCTTCCGCTTCGATGCTCCATTGGATATGCGGATGAATGCTCAACAGAAACAGACCGCTGCGGATCTTCTACTCTCTGCGACGGAAGAGGAGTTGGCTTTGATCTTTAGAAACTATGGAGAGCTGAATCAGCCGTATCGTATAGCCAAGACTATAAAGCAAGCGATTGAGAAAGGTTTGCCTTTACGAACAGTGAATGACCTTATAGGCATACTCTCTCCATCTCTTTTCCGGGAGAACGATAAGAAGAGTCTGGCAAAGCTTTTTCAGGCTCTTCGGATAGAGTTGAATGATGAGATGGGAGCTCTGAAAGATCTGTTGAGGTATTCAAGAGAGCTTCTCGCAGATGATGGACGGATAGCAATCATTACCTATCACTCTTTGGAGGACAGACCGGTGAAGAACTTTTTCCGCTATGGCAACATGGAGGGGACAAGAGAGGTGGATATGTATGGAAATGTACTCTCTCCAATGCGCCCCTTGTTCAAGAAAGCCGTGTTGCCTTCTGCTGAGGAAATAGACAGGAATCCTCGTTCTCGCAGTGCAAAACTGCGTGTAGGTATGCCGAACATAGAGGAGTAGAGACGGTTTCAAGATTTTATAACTGAAAATTTATGAGTAGCAAGAGTGGCAAAGAGAACAGATCAAGAAGTACTTTCTTCGGCTTTCTTGATGGAACGTGGGTGGCAAACCGCTGGACTCCACGCACTACGAAGTATGCCATAGCCATCGTTCTCTCTTCTTTTATCTCCATCACCGCATCATATACGTCTATGGGCTTTCAGAGAAGGCTCGAAAAGCTGAAAAAGGAAGTGAAGGAGCTTAAAATGGAGCGAATATCGGTGAACTCTACTCTTGTTCAGAACAGACGCATCACCGTTATAGAGGAGAGAGTGAAGAGTGCCGAACTCGAAATATCCTCTCCGGATACGCCACCCATATATATAGATTAGAGATCTTCAATATAGAGTCCCGACAGATGAGCGATAGTCCAAAAGAGTTTCGGAACAGGATCCGAGATAAAGAGAGCCGCCCAAAGGTGGCAGGAGGTCGATCAAGTGAAGAAGATAAGATCGTTGTACAGAAGCAACGGAAGAAGTTCTTGAAAAACTTCTATCATCTTTACGCTTGGTTGATGGTCTGTGTGGGCTTCGGAGTCATTGTAAAAGCTCTTGTTGTAACCACAACAGAGCGACAAATCTGGCTGGAGAAAGATAAAATCCATCAACAGCCGGATGTTTCGGTACTGCCCACACGGGGAAATATCTACTCGGCTATGAATACTGCCATGGCTGTAAGTGTACCAAGATACAAGGTAAGCATAGACTTTAAGGCTGCCGGATTTAAGGACTCTATATTCAAGGCAAATGTGGACTCTATGGCTTGGTATCTTTCCGGAATACTGGGAGATAAAAGTGTAAGGCAGTATAAGGAGTACTTGATGAAGGCTTACGCCGAAGGGCGAAAGGGTAAACGTCGTACTCAGCGTAT
This sequence comes from Porphyromonas sp. COT-108 OH1349, assembly GCF_000768755.1. Taxonomy (NCBI): domain Bacteria; kingdom Pseudomonadati; phylum Bacteroidota; class Bacteroidia; order Bacteroidales; family Porphyromonadaceae; genus Porphyromonas; species Porphyromonas sp. COT-108 OH1349. The sequence goes on from NZ_JRAH01000012.1 coordinate 24,550, forward strand.
CATTCCCAAAGAGATCTCACACCTGGAACGACAACAGCTTGCTGCAGCTCCATATTTCAATATTCGGAATAGAAACGTCAGTGGAATCATAGATGAACCGGTGATTAGACGAGAGAGACCTTATGGTAATATGGCTTCTCGGACGGTGGGTTTTCTGCGTTCTGAAACAGATTCGACGGGATTGTCGCACGGCAGTAGTGGATTGGAGTTGGAGTACGACTCTCTGTTGTGTGGGGTGCCGGGCATCAATGCTAAAAAAAGAGTAAGCGGTCAATGGGTCTATCCGGTAAAGAAAAAGCCTGTAAACGGATGCGATATACATACAACCATAGATGTCAATATTCAGGACATAACGGAGCGGGCTCTATTGGAGAAAGTGAAGGAGTTTGATGCTCTATGGGGAACCGCCGTGATTATGGAGGTTGCCACAGGAGAGATAAAGGCGATGTCCAACCTCGACAGAAAGAGCAACGGAGAGTATGCAGAGACTGTCAATCATGCTTTAAGGGATCTTTTGGAACCAGGCTCCACAATTAAAGTGCCTTCCGTAATGGCTGTGTTGGAAGATGGGCACGGATCGCCTGATGATATAATAGATGTAGGCAATGGGACATGGCTCTTCAACAAAAGGGTTGTTCAGGACCACAACAAAGATCGTGGGGGATACGGAGATATTACTTTGGCACAGTCTATCTGGTTCTCTTCCAATGTCGGCGTTGCCAAGGCTGTAACAAGAGGATACGGAAACGACTATAAAGCATTCCGAGACCGACTGGTAAAGATGTCTTTGCTTGAACCGATCTCTCTGGAAATTCCCGGTACGGCAAAACCTTTTATAAAAGAGGCAAAAAATTGGGATAAGACCTCCATCGCATGGATATCTTTCGGGTACGAAACACAGATACCTCCTATATATATGCTTCGTTTTTATAATGGTATAGCCAATAACGGAAGGGTCATGCAGCCGTATCTGGTAAGAAAAATCGTGAGGGATGAAGAGGTCTTGAAGCGTACGGAACCGACCGTTGTAAAGGAGCGTATGGCAAGTGAAAAGACTCTGCGACAGATACAGCAGATGCTCAGAGAAGTGGTAACCGAAGGAACGGCAAAATCTGCTCTGTCTAACTCCGTAGAAATATCCGGAAAGACTGGAACGGCTTATATTTCCGAGGGACGTGGAGGATATGGAAGAGGTAAGAATGTAACTTTTGCCGGATACTTTCCTTCGTCTGAACCTAAATACAGTATAATTGTGGTGATAAGCAGACCACAAACCAGGCTGGGAGCAGGTGCTGTCTGTGGTCCGGTGGTAAAGTCTATCGCCGAACAGATCCATGCCACTACGATGTATGCGGAACTGAACGATATAACTCCCGACTCTCTGGCTACATTCCGTATGCCGATACATGGTGGAAGAGGCGATGTAGTGGAGAAGGCTTGGAAGTTTGTGATAGATAAGAATAGTATCGAGAAAGCAGATGGAGAGGTTTCCAACTGGATCAAGTATGGAAGAGATAGTTTAGGAAACTCTTTCCCTCAAGAGGTTAATATTGCAGAGGATCGGATGCCTTCTTTAATAGGCATGATGCCAATGGATGCCATTTATCTTGCACAGTCTTGTGGCTTGAAAGTATCCGTAGGCAATCATGGATCTAAAGTGGTGGCACAGTCCATTCCGGCAGGACAGAAAATAAAGCCGGGCGCACAACTCTTCATAAGACTGCATTAGCAGGTCAAGCAGACTTTCTTGAAGTGCTTAGTTTTGAATAATTAAAAGAACAGATACCAATATATGACAATTCAGCAACTATTTAAGGGAATTCCTCATGAGCAATTGGCGGATGTGGGGCATATAGAGATTAAAGGAATACAATCCGACTCAAGAAAGGTAAATTCGGGAGATCTTTTTGTTGCTATCCGTGGAACTATGTCGGATGGACACGACTTTATTTGTCAAGCAGTAGAAAAGGGAGCTGTGGCAATCTTGTGTGAAGAACTTCCCGAATATGATCTGCCGGAAGAGATTGCCATTATCCGCACAGAACATACGGATGTCGTTGTGGGAATGGTTGCTGCCAATTTTTATGGGCATCCGTCTGATAAGATAAAGCTGGTAGGAGTTACCGGAACAAATGGTAAGACAACTACTGCGACACTACTATATGAGGTGTTCAGAAAGTTGGGGTATAAGGTCGGCTTGCTTTCTACGGTTTGTGTCAGAATAGGAGATGAGCAGATAGAAGCTGTTCGTACAACTCCCGATGCTCTTACTCTTCAATACTTCTTGCACAGAATGGTCGAGGAGGGATGTAGCTACGCATTTATGGAGGTCTCTTCTCATGCTGTGGTTCAACACAGAATAGGAGGGACAACATTTGCCGGTGGTATATTTACGAACCTTACGCATGATCATCTGGACTATCACTTGACATTCGATAATTATCTCAGAGCCAAACAGGGATTTTTTGATCAGTTGTCTCAAGATGCGTTTGCTCTGACCAATGTGGATGATAGAAATGGTATGGTCATGGTACAAAATGCCAAAACATCTGTTTATACTTATGGGCTCAAGACCGACTCTACTTTTAAGGGAAAGATCATAGAAAAGCATTTGGATGGTACCGAAATGCTTATGGATGGTACAGAGATTTTTACTCATTTCGTAGGGGATTTCAATGGATATAATCTTATGGCCGTGTATGGTGCAGCAAGACTCTTGGGTGTCGAGAAGGATGTCCTACTTCCCGTTATGAGCAGTCTGATACCGGTTAATGGCAGATTTCAGACCATAATGTCTCCGAGAGGATTTGTGGCCGTTGTAGACTATGCTCACACGCCTGATGCTTTAGAAAATGTGTTACATACGGTTTCCGACTTGGTACAAGGCAAAGGAGAGCTGATTACAGTCGTTGGCTGTGGCGGAAATCGGGATAAAGAGAAGCGTCCTATCATGGCGGCAGTAGGAGCAAAGTGGAGTAGCAAGCTTATCTTGACTTCTGATAATCCGAGAGATGAAGAGCCAATGCAAATTCTTAAAGAGATGGAAAGCGGGCTGCTTCCAAATGAAAAAGCCCAAGTACTGACCATTGAAGATAGAAAGCAGGCTATAAAGACGGCATGTATGTTGGCGAAGAAAGGAGATGTTGTTCTTATCGCCGGTAAGGGACATGAAAATTACCAGGAAATACGTGGCGTAAAGTACCATTTTGATGATGTGGAGGAGGTTCTTGACTGCTATAAATCCATGTAAAGGTCTAATGCTTTATTACCATTCTTAATCCTTATGCTTACTTATCTGATAGACTATCTGCAATCTTTGCAAGTGCCGGGAATCAATGCTTTTTCTTACGTTACAACTCGTTCCGGTATCGCTTTTGTTTTGGCTTTGTTGCTGGCAACCATCGTTGGGAAAAAAATTATAGCTCGACTTCAACTGCTGCAATTGGGGGAAATCATCCGTCCATTGGACTTAGAGGGAGAAAAGAGTAAGGCGGGAACACCTTCTATGGGAGGGATTATCATCATCGTGTCTCTACTTATACCGGTACTTCTTTTTGCCAAGCTTAATAATGTATATATCATACTGATGATTCTTACCACTCTTTGGCTGGGTGTTTTAGGATTTATAGATGATTATATCAAGCTTGTCAAGAAGAATAAAGAGGGCTTGAGAGGCAGGTATAAAATCATTGCACAGGTAGGACTCGGCACCATCGTTGCCGTTGTTCTATTCATGAGTCCGAGTGTGGTAATTTTGGAAAATCATGAGGTAAGACATCAGGAAACACAGGAGATAACCGTAACCTATAATCTCGTTCCGGAGAAATCTACCACCACAACAATTCCTTTCGTTAAAGAAAACAACTTCGATTATAGCTGGTTTGTTTCTGGTTTTAACCGGCATAAGGAGATGTTGACCTTTCTCATTTTTATTATTGCCTGTATTCTCATTGTAACGGCCGTTTCCAATGGCGCAAATATGACAGATGGATTGGATGGACTTGCAGCAGGGTCTTCTGCTTTTATGGGAATGGCTCTGGGTATTCTCGCTTATGTCTCATCTCACCTCACTTTTGCTGAGTATCTAAATGTCATGTTTATTCCCGGAGCAGAAGAACTGGTGGTATTTGCAGCCGCATTTGTAGGAGCAACGATGGGATTCCTTTGGTACAATTCTTATCCTGCACAAGTATTTATGGGGGATACAGGAAGTCTTACCATCGGAGGTATAATAGCTGTTTATGCAATAGTTATAAGGAAAGAACTTCTTTTGCCCATCCTTTGTGGAATATTTGTTGTAGAAAATCTATCCGTTATATTGCAGAGATATTATTATAAATACACAAAGAAAAAACAAGGAGTGGGTAAGCGGATCTTCAAGATGGCTCCACTACATCATCACTTTCAGAAACCGGGGAACGAGGGGATAGATGCTATAATACAAAAACCTATTACACCTATTCCTGAAGCAAAGATTGTAACAAGATTTTGGCTAATAGGTGCTATACTTGCTATATTAACTATCATAACTTTGAAGTTGAGATGAAGAAGATTGTCGTTTTAGGAGCCGGAGAGAGTGGACTACAAGCTGCTCTTTTAGCGAAAAAGAAGGGATACGAAGTCTTTGTCTCGGATAAGAATAATATACCGACTGAAGTTAAGGAGTCTCTAAACTCTGCTGGAATACTTTTCGAGGAAGGAGGACACACTTGGGAAAATATAAGCGATGCAACAATCGCGGTAAAAAGTCCGGGTATTCCACAAACAGCTCCAATAATTTTACAATTAAGAGAGAATGGATGTGAAGTAATATCAGAAATAGAGTTTGCTGCGCGCCATATGGAGGGCGCAAATTTTATCGCCGTAACCGGAAGCAATGGAAAGACTACGACTACTTCTCTTATTGCTCATGTATTAAGGTCTGCCGGTTGGGATGCTGTCGAATCCGGTAATATTGGTTTTGCCCTTTCCAGATATGCGCAGGAAGATTCCCGAAGAGATATTTATGTGGTAGAGCTTTCCAGCTTTCAATTGGAAGATATGCCGACATTCTCTCCTTATGTTTCTATTATTTTGAATATTACGCCCGATCATCTTGATAGGTATGATTATGATATAGAGAAATATGCCGATGCAAAGGGAAAGGTTTTTTGCAATCTTGCTTCAGATGGTCTTGCTATCTATTTTGGCGAAGATGAGGAGATCAGAAAATTGCTTGTGCGTTATCCGATCTCTTCCGGAATTGCAAAATTTAAGTTTTATACCCAACAACCGGAGGCAGATCTTTACTTTGGCGCATTAAGAGAGGATGATATTTTAGTGGCTTTGCCTCAGGGACGTTTTTCGTTCAAACTATCAGAGTTGAGCCTGAAAGGTGTGCACAACTACTGTAATATAATGGCAGCAATAGCAGCAACTCTGCATGCCGGAGTAGATCTTTTTGCTTTGAAAGAGGCTCTGAGAACATTTAAGAGTGTTCCGCATCGTATGGAAGATGCCGGGATTGTAGAGTCTGTTCACTACATCAACGACTCTAAAGCCACCAATATAGATGCAACGAAGTATGCTCTCGGAGCCATGGCAGATAAAGATATCATATTGATACTCGGAGGAACAGACAAAGGTAACGACTATACCACAATAGCAGAGGAGGTAAAAAGAACATCTCTCGGTCTTATATTTATGACAAAGGATTATCAGAAATTGGAGCAACAGTTAGGCTCTCTCGGTATTCCTTATGTGGTATCGGAGGAGGTGCAGCATACTGTCAGAAAGGCACATGAAATGGCAAAAGAGTATGGAGCTCATACCGTTTTGCTCTCTCCTTGTTGTGCAAGTTTTGATCTATTCAAGAATTATGAGGATAGAGGAGACCGTTTTAAGGAAGCTGTAAAAACCTTATTATGAAGTAGTGCTATGACAACACTTGAAGCTAAAGATCGATTGCCGGACACTCATCTTTCTCATCAAAAGAAACTATTTGCCGGAGACAAGACCCTTTGGATGATCATTGCTCTTCTGATGGTCATGTCTCTGTTGAGCGTCTATTCTGCCATTTCCAATGAGGCATTTGCTCATGATTCTTCTGTTTTTGCTCCTATGCTTAAGCACGTTGCTCTTATGATCATGGCGCTTGTTGTTTGTGTGGTCTTTTCTCATATTCCAACGAAGTTGTGGCGTAAGTTCGCTCTGTTTGGGCTTATTTTGGGTATTGTGCTACTTCTTCTTACCCAATTTATGGGTATTGAGCGTAATGGAGGAAAGAGGTGGCTCAGTATCTTAGGTTTTGAGTTTCAAACCTCAGAGGTGGCACGCCTTTGCCTCATCAACTATATTGCGTTCAAACTTTCTGTCGAAGAGTATGCCAGCAAACGTACTTTTATACATATTGCGTTGGCAACCGGAGCTATCTGTATTCCTATTTTTCTCCAGAATATCTCTAGTGGGCTTCTCCTTGGTATGACTTCCTACATCCTCTGTTTTCTGGGGAAGGTGCATAAGAGAACCTTTATAAAAGGAACCATAGCAATGTTTGCAGGAGCAGCTTTACTTGTCTGTTTATTGCTAATTCTTCCGATGGATGTTGTAAATAAGATTCCGGGTCGATTTGGTACGGGAAAAGCGCGGATAGAGAGCTTTATTGGTAAGAATGCTATCGAAAAAGAGAACGAAGATGAAGGAAAAGACTTTCAACGGATACAAGCCAATATTGCTATTGTAAAAGGAGGAGTAACAGGTGTTGGGCCTGGAAACAGCGAGTCTCGTCTTGTCTTGCCTCAGCCTTTCTCCGATTTTATATTTGTAATTATCCTCGAAGAGTATGGGCTTATTGCCGGGCTCCTATGTATCGCTCTTTATATTTGGCTTCTCTTTTATATTGGGAAGCTGGCCAGCAGACTAAAATTGTTCTACCCTAAATTCTTAGTCATAGGGATTGGTATAATTATATGTACTCAAGCTCTCATACACATGATGGTAAATGTAGGAATCATGCCTGTTACAGGACAGACCCTTCCTTTTATCAGCAAAGGAGGATCATCTTATCTTGTAACATCCATCTATTTTGCCCTCATTTTATCTGCAAGTAGAGAGCTTGAAGAGCAACAAGAAGAAGCCATTGCTCAAATGTCCGGGGCAGAAACTCCAATAGCTATTAACACAGAAGTTATACCGGAAGTTCCCATAACTGATGCATCCTATTACGATGACGAAAATACCGGATACCATAAACATAGAAAATCATGAGTAAAGAGCTAAAGAATATCATTATCAGTGGCGGAGGTACAGGAGGGCATATCTTTCCCGCTATCTCTATTGCAGACGAAATAAAGAGACGTTATCCCTCTTGTAAGATTCTGTTTGTGGGGGCAAAAGGACGAATGGAAGAGGAAAAAGTTCCTAATGCCGGTTATGAGATACTTCTCCTTCCTATAATGGGATTGCAAAGGAAGAAGGTTTGGAAAAATATCAAAGTATTTTACCGTCTCCTCAAAAGCCTAAGAATGGTAAAAGGAGCCATCAAAGAGATTAAGCCTCAAGCCGTAATAGGAGTGGGAGGATATGCCAGTGCCCCTACTTTAATAGCAGCCCAACGTCTTGGCATAACAACTTTGGTGCAGGAGCAAAACTCTTATGCCGGAGTTACGAATAAGATTGTTGGAAAGAAAGCAAAGGCTGTCTTTGTCGCTTATGACAATATGAAGAGATTTTTTCCAAAAGCTCCAATACACTTTACAGGGAATCCGATCAGAGCAAGTTTGACGAATCAACTTCCGGCTAAAGAAGTTTGTGCTGAAGCTTTTGGCTTATCTCCTGATAAACCGACACTGCTTATTATTGGAGGCAGCCTTGGGGCATTGAGCGTGAATCAGGGAGTGATTGCAAAGATAGATATGCTTGCCAAACGTACAGACATACAAGTATTGTGGCAGACAGGGGCGGCATATTTCAAAAAAGTAGAGGCTGCGCTTAAAGCACACGGATCGCCTTCTAACATTGTGGCACGCAAATTTATTTACGAAATGGAGAAAGCTTATGCTTTGGCTACTGTCGTCATTTCACGAGCCGGGGCAAGTAGTATATCCGAAATTTCGGCATTGGGACTCGCATCTATCTTAGTCCCGTCTCCAAATGTTGCCGAAGATCATCAGACACATAATGCCATGGCTTTGGTTCAGAAGAATGCGGCATTGATGGTTAAGGATGCGGACTGCTCAACATCTCTTATCCCCACGGCTCTTTCTCTTTTGGATGATCACGAAAAGTGTCGTACACTGTCTGAAAATGTCCGTCCATTGGGCAGAGTAAATGCAGCAGAACAAATAGTAGATATTTTGGAAAAGATATTGCGAGAATGAATATAAAAGAGACTTATACTCCAATTTTCTTCATTGGAATAGGAGGAATTGGGATGAGTGCTATTGCACGATATTTTCTTCTTCACGGATTCAAAGTAGGAGGATACGACAGAACAGAGAGCCATATCACACGTGCTCTTGTCGCAGAAGGTGCGGAAGTTTTTTATGATGACAATTCAGACTTTATACCCGAAGCTTTTCGCTCGGAAGATACCTACGTTATCTACACTCCGGCTGTCCCGACTGATGCTTCCGTGATGTCTTATTACAGAAATAAAGGGATCAAATTATACAAACGTTCTCAGGCTTTGGGAGAGATTACGTCTCGTTCTAAGGCTCTTTGCATTGCCGGAACACATGGCAAGACCACCACTTCTACCATCTTGGCTTGTCTTATGGCAGAAACAGTGATACCATCTGAACATGTCGGTGTGAATGCTTTCCTTGGAGGAATTTCTCTCAACTATAACAGCAATCTTCTCTTGGACGCAGATGCTTCTTTTACAGTTGCCGAGGCAGATGAGTATGACCGATCGTTTCATACCCTTCATCCTCACTATGCCATCATTACATCTACCAGTCCGGATCACTTGGATATCTATGGCACGGAAGAAGCATATTTGGAGGCCTTCTCGCATTTTACTTCCCTTGTTTCGCCTAAGGGAGGGTTAGTCATGCACAAGCATGCAACCTGTACACCTCGCTTACGCGAAGGTGCTCAGTTCTACACCTATGCTAAGAATGAGCAGGCAGATTTTTATAGTAATAATTTACAGTTTAGATCCGGTGAGCTATACTTTGACTTCCATTTTCCCGGAGGTGTTTACCGGGAGATGCACATTGGTGTTCCTATTGAAATCAATGTGGAAAATGCAACGGCAGCCCTCGCGGTAGCTCACTTATGTGGAAAAAGTGAGGCAGAACTCCGTTTGAATCTCTCTTCATTTAAGGGGGTTCATCGCCGATTTGAACGAGTGCTTTCCGGGGGAGAAGGGGGCTTTGTCCTTATTGACGATTATGCACACCATCCCGAAGAGATAGCGGCAAGCATCCGTTCCGTGAGAGTCCTCTATCCTGATAGCAGACTCACGGCAATTTTTCAACCACACCTTTACAGCCGTACCGCAGACTTTTATAAAGAGTTTGCCGAAGCTCTTTCTCAAGAAGCACAAGTTGTTCTCCTTCCCATCTATCCGGCAAGAGAAGAGCCTATGCCCGGAATTACATCCGAACTTATTTTGGAGCATATCTCTCCCAATGTTATTGCGACCTCTTGCTCCAAGTCGGAGTTGACGAAGACATTGGATCGTTTTCTGGCAGATGTCTATCTCATGCTTGGAGCGGGAGATATAGAGTTATTGGTACCGGAGGTTAAAGAATATCTCATCCAAAAACAGAAAAAAGCACTATCTTAGACCTCCATGAAGCAGAGACTTAAGCACATTGTTATCATACTTGGTGTACTTCTTATGTGCGCTGCATTTGTTGCGTCCTATTGGGTTGCATCTCCTCAAAAATATGAGGAAGGCAATAAAATAATCCCAAGTAGAACATCTGTGGAAATCTCTCATGAGGCAGAACGGGCATTCGTAACCCCTACTGATGTGCTTTCTCTTCTGAATTTGAGTATTAAGGATACTGTGCTTCGTAGTGTAGATACCCGAAAGCTCGAACAGGAGCTCATCGAAAAAAGCCCATATATCAAATCTGCAACAGCCTATGTTGCACCTCAGTCTCACTCTTTGCAGATTGAGCTGGAAGAGAGACAACCTTTGATGGCTCTCTATTACGGGGAGAAAGCATCATATATTGATACCGAAGGCATTATTTTCCCCAATAGAAAGGGAGCTGCTTATGTCCCCGTAGTTACCGGTAGTATTTCTGAGAAGATAGCACAAACCTATCTTCTCGATTTGGCTCACTATCTTGAGAAGCATAGAAAATGGAGAAACTTTTTCGGATCTATACATGTCGTCTCAGAGAAAGAGATTTATCTCTATCCCAGAGTAGGGGAGTTTGTGTTCAGTATCAGTCCTAAGATAGACTTTGACGAACAGCTTGGCAAGGTTGATATCTTCTATGAAAAGATACTTCCGCGTACCGGAGTGAATAAGTACTCCGTTGTCAACCTTTCGTATAGAAATCAGATCGTTTGCACCAAGAGAGGAGAATAAGTTTTATTGCCTTCTATCTCTCAGCACAAATGTCAATTTTTCAGTACTAAACAGCTCTTTATGTGAGATGATATACCCTTTCCTATAAGGTTTTCCATCTAATAGAATTGCTTCAATGTATTTGGATTGAGGCGATTCTTTTTTTGCTTCTATCGTAAGTGAAGCATGAGGATAGTACTCTTGATCCAGCTCTATAACCACCTCATCGAATCTCGGAGCAGTAAGGGCATATATAGGTGTTCCTGCAGAAACAGGATAGAATCCGAGCATTGAGAAAATAGCCCAAGCGGACATTGTTCCCGTATCATCATTGCCGGGAAGACCGCCCGGTGCTGTCGTAAAATACTTATCCAGCAGAGCGGGAATCATCTCCTGTGTCCTATAAGCATACTTAGGGAAATAGCAGTAGAGATAAGCATTATCAATATCCGGCTCGTTAGCCATGTCATAGTATCCTTTTGCGAAGGTCTCATCCAGTTTTTGGGTAAACACCCTTTCTCCACCCATCATCTTTGCCAGATTTTTGATGTCAAATGGAACGTAGAAGTTATAGTTCCATGCCGATCCTTCGTGGTAGCCGGTATTTTCTTGAAAGTCTCTGCCAATTCTTGGATCGAAAGGTGTCATGAAAGAGCCATCTTGCATTCTTGGTCTGAAGCAGTTGTACTCTTTGGAGAAGAGCTTGGTATAGCTTTTTGCTCTCGCAATAAGGGTTTTGTAAGTCTCTTTGTCCCCCATGGAAAGAGCAAACTGAGCAGCATTAAAGTCTGAGAGATAATACTCCAAAGACTGCGAGACGCAGTTGTCGTGCTTCTTTTGGTTCGGAACATATCCATGTTTGACATACAGATCTATATTTGGACGCACCTTGTTTTCTTTAGAAACATCCAAGGCGGAGCGTTTTATTGCTTCCAATGCCAGATTTGTATCAAAGTTTCTCAGTCCGCGTTGCCATGTGTCGTTGATTACAATGGCTGCAGGATCTCCATCCATTGTGAAAGTCTCACGGCTGTATAGCTCCCATTTCGGAAGATAACCATTCTCTTTGTACATATCCAGCATCACATCAATCATCTCCAACTGCTTCTTAGGATCCAAAATACAGTAGAGAGGATGCACTGTTCGGAAAGTATCCCATAGGGAGAATACCGTATATCTCTTCTTTCCTTGTGGTAGTGTAATCTTTTCAAGAGTTTCCATCTTGTTGTAAGACCCGGAAACATCCTGCGCAATATTAGGATGGATTAGCGTATGGTAAAGAGCGGAGTAGAATACTATCTTGTCTTTTTCACTGTCTCCTTTTACTCTTATCTTCGATAGCTCTTTATTCCATTTCTTTTGAGCATCGCTTACGATGGTTTCAAAAGAGATCCCGGCAGGTTGCTCTGCTTCAAGATTTTTCATTGCTTCCTCTTCGCTTACCATAGATACCCCGGTTCGGACAGTGATTGTGGTAGGCTCTTCTACATCGTAAGAGAAGAACACACCTATATTATCTCCCGACATTTCTTGGGTAAAGCCCTCATAAGGTTTGTACTGCCCTGTATATTTATCCCAAGCCAGGTCTATCGGCAGGAAGCGTTGAAGCTTCCAGAAGCCATGTTTTACGGGAGTTCTCTCTACTCTCATTGCAAAATAGAGACGGAATACAGCATCATGATGATAGCAGAAAGAACCGACCAACTTACTTCCTGTTATGGTCTGCTGATCCTTAAATCTCGCTATGGCTCCACTCTCATTCGTTAGTCCCTCTCCGAGGTTTAGCAGGATATTTGCTTTCCCGGCAGGGAAATGAAAGCGCGCCATAGAGGTACGTTCTGTCGCTGTAACCTCTGCACGGATGCCATATTTGGCAAGTGTTACGGCATAATATCCCGGTTGGTTCACCTGCTCTTCCATTACCGATCCATACTTTACCGGATCGAATACCAGTTCACCGGTTGTCGGCATCAAAAGAAGAGAGCCTAAGTCGGGACATCCTACACCGCTAAGATTTACTTGGGCGAAACCGGTAAGAAAACTATTGTTTGAGCTGAACGGAGTGCTCCACCACATACTGTCCTTTTCAAACTTATTAATTCCCTCTCCACCCATCACATTAAAAGGAGTGATGTTCATAAGCCCGTGCGGATGCTGTGCTCCCGGATTGGTCGTTCCGTAGTTGGAAGTTCCTATAAGAGTATTAACCCATTTAATAGGTTCTTGTGCTACGACGCCGGATACAAAAAAGCAGCACAGCAGTAGCAGTACAAAATATCTACGACTCTCTTTCATAACTTTTGGTGTCTCTATTCTAATGAACGCAAGTAAGCAATCTCTTCTGCCCAGATGGTATCATCGGGTGTTTCGAGGATAATAGGGATGTTATCCAGTCTCGAATCCTTCATTACATAGGAGTATAAATCCAATCCCATTACTCCTTTGCCCAAGCTGTGGTGTCTGTCTACACGAGTGCCGAGATCCTTCATAGAGTCATTCAGGTGAATGCCTCGAAGATATTGCAAACCGATAGTCTCCTCAAACTCTTTCCACATAGCCTCGTAGGCTTCCTTGTTCCGGATTTCATACCCCGAAGCCAACAGGTGAGCTGTATCCAGACACACTCCTATCCTCTCTTTATTCTCGACATGTTCTATAATGTATGCCAGATGAGAAAATCTGTATCCCATGTTAGAGCCTTGCCCTGCGGTATTTTCCAGAACAGCTATACAGGAAGAGGTCTCAGCCAGAACATCGTTGATGCTATGAGCAATATTCAGCAGGCATTCCTCTTCTGATATTTTGTTCAGATGGCTTCCGGGGTGGAAGTTAAGCAGGTTCAGACCCAGCTGCTCACACCGTTGCATCTCATCCAGAAACGCATTTTTGCTTTTCAGTCGCATATCTTCTTCCGGACTGCCCATATTGGTGAGGTAGCTGTTGTGAGGCAATATCTTACTCAGATCAAAGCCATACTCACTGCATCTCTCCTTAAACAGGCGGATGCTTTTATCCGTAAGAGGGTTTGCCACCCATTGTCTCTGATTTTTGGTGAACAGGGCAAAAGTGTTTGCTCCTATCTGATGTGCATTCACCGGAGCATTTTCCACTCCTCCGCTGGCACTTACATGTGCTCCTATATATTTCATTGTTTGTTGTTTTTGTATGAGAATAAGTGCGATTGTAACAAGATCCCCTTGAGAAAACAGAAAAGAGAGACAATACTTTACAGCACGATCTCCCTTTCTTGTGAATTTTATATGTCGATCTTCTTCCCTTACTTGAGAAACCGTTATTTCTTTACTTCAGGCTGGACAAAGTCTATAAAGCAAAGTCCGGCAAGGGCTGTACCATATCTCTTTTCTATGGTGATGCCTTCTGTGATAAAGTTTAGTTCGCCAAGATAGTATTGGGAGTAAGTCTTTTCGTGCAGGTCATTTATTACACGGATAAGACGAGCTTCAAGCTCTTCTATACGATACCTTCCGCTCACTTCGCACACAAGACCACCGATCTTTTCGTCAAAGTTTTCATCCTTATACATCCATGCGTACACCACTCCGGCAGAAACAAACTCATCTTGCATACCGTGAGACACGGACATGATGGTTTTCAGCTCCGAGCCGAAAGGAGGAAGGTCTATCTCATCCATTGTTACCAACCTTGCCGTAGCAGGAAGCACGGAAGAGTAAACCATAATGTTAAAGTCTGAAATACCTGCATCGTAAAGCGCCATATGGTATGACCCTGCGTGTAGTTCCAGATCCGATTCTCCACTACCCTTAGTGATGAAGAATGTGTTGGGGATTAAGTTTCCTACAATCTTACTCATCTGTTCTAATCGTGTTATTTCCTTTTCTCTGTTTATCTATCCTAAATACTTTGTGTTCGTGAACATACGCCTGTTCACTCCGCCTTGCAAAGGTACACAATAATATTTATATCTCGAACAGTTGGTTTCGGAAAGAAAGGAAACATCACTCATCCGCTTATCTTTTCACGAAGAAGATCAGATCCGAAACATTTTCATCCTTGGCAGCATCTGGGGCTATAAAAATAGTCGGTTTCGTGATTATCTTTTTGTTTTCCAGCTCCGCAAGCAGATCCCAAAGTATTTCGTGATACATGATGACGATTGCTTGCGACTTGTCTGCAAATCCAAACTCCCTCTGCAACAGCTCTATATCCAAAGATTGATCCAGAAAATCCGCAACACTATCGGCTATCTTCTTCGACTGAAGATAGAGTGAGTTCTTATCGTTTTCCTCAAGGATTGGTACGGTTATATGCCCGGATTCATTGAATAAATTAAACTTGGAAAATACGGCAATGGTGCTCTCTTCCGTGATTTTCCCATTTTTCTCAAAGTCTCTCAAGAGAAGATCCAGTTGTCGGGTATTTGAGATAAAAGGTCTTATCCTTGAAAAAGCACCCTCACTCCAGTTGATTTTGAGCGAGTAACCCTTGCTTGACAGAGTATTAGTACCGCAGTAAAAATCTCTTTTAGGATAAAGCGTCCAAAACTCACCGCTCCACAAGGGTTCTTTCATGGAGAGTTCTTTTTTTCTGATAGCTCCTCTCTCCTCCAAACACTTCCATACCAGTCCATCAATAACATAAGAGAAAAGGATGCTGTACGAGTTCCGCTCTCTTCCTTCACTCTTCAACAGCTTCACAAAATCGGCAACATCTTTCCCGATTTTACCTGCCAAAGCCTCCGATAGCTCCTTAGAATGGTTGCGCAGTTTGAGGGTTTGCAGGCTGTCCAATATTATTATATTGGTTTGGAATTTGTTTTTGTTGTTTCGGATCAACTTCCAATCTGCAAGCAGTTGCAGCTGACTGTACGTGAACTTAACATTGATCGAATCCAATGCTTTAATGGTGTGAGGCTCTCTTAAAGCGAGAAGTATCTCCCAGTTGTTGTCAAGACGGACAATGTTATTGGGTGTACCTTTGGAGGTGATGCAGTAAGCAATGCTTTCGTTATGGGTAAACGAGTTGAATCTGCTGTTTTGAGCTTTCATCGTAGCAACCGATAATACCAGTAGTATTACACTTATCCAAAAAGATTTCATCATACCTGTCAAATCCGTTATTTCATAATTTGTACTATTAAGGAAAGGTGAGTAACTCCTTTCATCCAGTTTGCTAAGGTACTTAATATTCCTTTCTATTATACTTTTATGCTCAAATTGTTGTATTCGATATCTATGATTGGGATCGGGGAGTGCTTATCCGTACAAAATATGTAATATCCGGAACCTTTACGGGAAAAGTTTGTCGGGAGTTGTTATCTTTGCCATCAGAGGTTGGAATATAATATATATCAAGCAGATCTATGTCTCAGTTAATCTCTATACAAGATTTTCCGCCGAATATCCCGGAAAGTAGTTTTACTTCCTCTCTTTACACCATTGTTTTTCTGGAGCAGGGTTCTACATTCATGGTGGATGGTACGGATTACGATGCGGAAGCCAATACGGTGTTATTCCTCTCACCTTACCAGAGTTTGGTGTGGTCAAAGCTCCCTGAGAGCTATCGACAACTCTCTTTTCATAGCGATTTCTACTGCATCGAGTACCATAAATATGAGGTGGCTTGCAATGGATTGTTGTTCAACAACGCCTATCTGAAACCCTACGTAACAGTTTCGCCCTCCTTGCTGCGCTATCTTTACGAGCTGACAGACCGGATTGCAGAAGAGCAGCACAGGGACAAAGAGGAGCTTCCTTTTACTTCCTCTATCATCAAAACCTATCTCCAACTTCTGCTTGCCTTGTGCAGCAGACAGAAAGATGCTTTGGAGGGGCAGCTGAACAGTGTTACGGACAGACAGGCACTCCTGTTCGAGCAGCTCTTGGAGAAGCATCATCTGGAGGAGAGGAGAGTGCTTTTTTATGCCCGTGAAGTGGGTGTCTCTCCCGAAGTATTGAGTCGGAAGAGCAAGCAGGTGTTTGGAAAAAGTCCTACACAGCTGATACAAGACAGGGTTATCATTGCTGCCAAAAGGCTTCTTCACCTTACGGACAAGAGCATAAAAGAGATTGCACTGATGCTGAACTTCCAAGACGAGTTTTACTTCAGCCGTTACTTCAAAAAGGCAACAGGGCTTTCGCCGAAGCACTTCAGGGATGAAGTCGGTATCACCATCATTACTCCTCCTCAACCTCCTCACTGAATACCGGAAAATCTTTTTCGTATGGCTTTTTACCGGATGGGTGTCAAATCTATCCATGTTAATATCATGTTTATCCATTCCCTGCGTTGTTCAAAAGCCGGAACTTTGCAGTGTAAATAGTAAAATGAATAAGTTGATATGAAAAAGTTGATGGAACAGATCTTTCAGACATCCGGGAAAATTATTCTGAACCTGGAGCGCCCATTCTTTAACTTCATGCGTATATCCATCTTTGTGGTTATGGCGTGGATCGGAGGGCTTAAAGCTTGCCAATACGAAGCCGATGGTATCGTGCACTTTGTAAGCAACAGCCCTTTCATGAGTTTCTTCTACACGAAGTCTAATACTTATGTAGAGAATGACAAAGGAGAGATGGTCAAGGAGTATACACTGCATAAAAATCCGGAGGGGAAGATGGTACAAAAGAATATAGACTGGCACAAGGCTAACGGTACATATCCTTTCTCTTATGGCCTTGGTACGATGATTGTGCTTATCGGGCTTTCTGTCCTCCTGGGTATTTGGCTTCCCAAGGTCGGGTTGATAGGAGGATTACTCACCTTTGGTATGTCCATCGTTACGCTTTCGTTCCTTATAACAACTCCGGAGTCTTGGGTTCCCAATCTGGGTGGAGACTTACCGACGCCCCATTATGGCTTTCCATACTTGTCGGGTGTAGGACGGCTCGTGATCAAGGACATTATCATGAGTGCCGGCGGACTGCTTGTGGCTTGGGATGCTGCTCGCAGAATCGTGAAACGATAACTTTCGATCTCCGGTTTCTATACCGAAACAGGGTGTGTCATATCGGTATGGCACACCCTGCTTTGTATATCATGGAATACCCGGATATACTCTCTTTTTAGATTAAACGTATTCGCAAGATTTTTTGAATGGGTATAAAAGATGCTCTTATCCTGTATCTTTTATGGCATCAAGGCGCGATCTGCAGAGATCATGCCTTGATGGGTACTTTTCAAAGCTTGATTTTTGCCATTCAAGTCTTGATGCTTGGTTTTGAATCTGTTTAAGCAGAGTTTTATAGCCGTTAAGGTGCTTTTTTATTCCCTTATAGATGAATTATTAAAGCCTTGATGGAGACAGAGCCAGGCTATCTGCTCTTTTGTTCGTTCGCAAAAGCTTCTATCCGCCGGCAAGCCAAATCCGCACTGATAACAGCCATCGGCAGTCCTGCACCCGGTATCGTGGAAGCTCCCACATAGAACAGATTGAACAACTTTTCATCAAAATTCGCCGGGCGGAATCCGCCTATCTGCATCATCTTGTGGGATAGCCCCAGACCGCTACCTTGATAGAGGTTGAATCTCTCCTCCCACTCCTTAGGTGTATAGATGGTACGCGACACTACCATATAGGGTATATCTTCTCCTATTCTCTTGGAGAAGTCCTCAAGGATGCTGTCCACGATCTCATCTCTATCGCTCCAATCTTTTTTGTATTGCAGGTTTGGCACGGGACATACAAAGAACAGGCTCTCGCATCCTTCGGGGGCACAGCTGTCGTTGTGCTTGGATATGACATTGACGTAGTAGTATGGCTTTTGCAGCGTATCGGGATCTTTGAGGATGTTGTGTGCATACTCCTCATAGTTTGTGCCGAGATAGTAGTTGTGCTGATCGAGCCGGGGCAGCTTTCCTTTAATACCGATGTAGAACGTCAGATAGCCCATGGTCCACTCTTTTTGAGCCAGCTTTTGCTCGCTGTACGCTTTTCGGTGCAGCACTCTTCCTCTGAACAGAGCGGCGTCTGCATTGCAAAGAAAAATGTTGGACTCATATCTGTTGCCCTCTCTATCTATCACGGCTGTGAGTTTGTCTCCACTGAAAGAGACATCTTTAATCTCTGTATCAAATCGGAATGTGGCTCCTGCCTTTCCCAGCTCCGATACCAGCCCCTGCACGATGTTGTACATCCCTCCTTTTACATTGTAATAGCCATCATGGCAAAACTCTGTGTGGGAGAGAAGGCTGTATATCGCCATGGTGTCGAAAGGCGTGCGACCGAGAAAGAATGCTACCAGCGAGATGATCTGACGTGCCTCCTTTGAGGAGAAATGCTCTGTAACATGCTGCCAGAATGTTTTGAGAAGAACCGGTATATGGCGTGGATTGACCTGCATCAACGTGGTGATGTAGTCGAACATATTGTCGAAGTTGTTGCGGATGACAATATCAAATGTGTCTTCAAACAGCGCTCTCGATTTTTTGAGATACCGCCTCATTTTGTTCTCAAAGTCCGGCTCCACTTCCTCGAACTGCTCGGCAAGTCGTTTTATATCCTTGTATAGGTGATAGGTCTTATCATCTCCTCGGAAGTTTACCGAATAGAGCGGATCGAGTTCTACAAATTCAAAAGGCATCTCAACACCGCACTTGTCCAGAAACTCCTTGAATACATAAGACATACTAAAGAAGCTGGGACCGGTGTCGAAGGTAAAACCATCTTTCCGAATCCGGTTCAGACGTCCTCCCGGCTCGCTGTTTTTCTCAATGAAAGACACTTGGAAGCCTCTTTTGGATAGTAGGAGTCCGCTCGCCAAGCCACCAAGACCTGTGCCTATAATTGTTACTTTCTTATTCATGATATGTTGTGCTTTTGTTTGAATTTGGAGTACAGCTCATCCTTCACCCATTTGAAGTTTGGTTCTGCCATCAATATTTTTTTGTAATACTCGTCTGCGCGTTTGACGTCATCCAGTGCGTCATAGGTTTGGGCTATTTGTATCCAAAGTGCAAGCAGATTCCAGTCTTTGATTTCTGCACTGCTTCCTTTCTGCGAGAGGTATAGCCGCTCTGCCGTGAGGTAGTGCTTGAGAGCATTGGGCTTGGAACCACCGAAGAGCGCAGGGCGAAAGAAGTCGATGTTGCCGAGCTGCACATATCCGAAAGCATTGTCGGGGTCTTGTTTTACAGACTTTTCGGCAGCCGATATACTCTTTTGTCCCAAGAATGGAGCCTTAAATTTGTTGAGCCCCACTTGATATCCGAGAAAGGCGGACTCGTATGCAAGCATCAGAGCAGGGCGTACCTGCCGGCTCTTGAGCCTGTTCATCCTCTCTTCCATCCTCTTCATGTAGGTTTTGGCAAGGCTGTTTTTCTTATTGCCTATACACCATCCGATGTAGCCGTATTCAAAGTTGAGAAGCTCCAGTTCCTGCTCTGTGTTTTTCTCTTTAATGGCGTGCATCCGGTCTATGACACGCTTCCACGACTCCATATTATTATATATGTATGCGTTGTAGATGCTCTCCTTTTCCGATGCGGATAGCGAAAGAGGAAGAGAGAAGAGCAGCAGGAGGAATAGTAGAGTGAAGTGTTTCATCTGTTTTAGCTGTTTATAGAGTACGACCTTTCCATCTGAACTCCAGGCGTCGCTTATTGATCCACGATTTCAGAATGAATGCCCCAAGCATGATCTGCTGAGGAATGATGAGCAGTATATTGTAGAAGGGAGACTGTCCGGCAGTCAGAGAGACCATCAGCCGCGTAACAATTACGATTCCGATATAGTACAGCGCAAAGATAGGTGAGGATGAGAGCAGAAGTGGAACGATACCGAAGGTGGTTACAGACCAGAACAGCAGAGCAGGGAGATAGGCATTGGCTCCGCCGAAGAAGTAGGTAACGTTCTTGGAAAATCCGTCCAGTGCTCCTTGAAGATCGCTGTACATCTTGCAGTGGATGCTTTTTATTCCGGTAAGACACGCCACTTTGCGCCGTTTTCTCTTGAAATATCGGGCGATCTCAATATCTTCCGCTTTGCTGTGGCGATAGGTATAGTGGGGGAGGAGAGCTTTGTAGGCGTTTCGTCTGAATAGCATGCACTGTCCGTTTGCCGCCGATAGCGATGAAAAGCATGATAGTCTCACAAGCGGCAGAAACAGCAACGTGAGTAGAATGATGTGCATATTGGGAACGGAAACTTTCTCTGCCCATGTCTCCATATCCTGTGTAGGAAAGACGGTGAAGAGGTCTGTCTTTTTCTTTTGACAGTATGCCATGGCTCTGTCTACGAATCCCGGCTCTATGCGAACATCGGCATCGAGGAAGAGGAAGAAGTCTCCTTCGGCTTCTTTGGCGAGAGAGTGGCAGGCATGATTCTTTCCAAGCCATCCTTCGGGTAGCGATGAGGAGGAGATCAGACGCAGACGGGCATCGTCCCGGCAGTAATGAGAGACGATCTCGGCAGTGTTGTCTTCGGACTGATCGTCCAGTACGATGATCTCTCGGATGCTTTCATCGTTTACTCTTTTAAGGTCGGAGAGAAGGTGTGAGATGTTGTCGGCTTCGTTGCGAGCAGGTATAAGGATGGAGACTTTCCCTCTCTCTGCCTCTCCGATGCGCGGATGTTTGGGCAGAGTTTCGAGGAAGAGCATGTTGAGGGATGCTATCAGGAATCTCAGCAGAGCGAATCCGAAAACGGCGTATGCGATATACTCGATCATTCTTCCGTGTGGAGCTGTCGGGAGAGACAGTCGGCATAAAATCTGTTATACTCTCTTTCCAAAGTGTCGAGGCTCATCTCTCCGGCAAACTCTTCTATATACATCGTTACCGTAGGCTTAGGATGGGCGAGATAATCTATAAGGTTGGCGGAGAAGATCACCTGTACGCTTTCTCTTTTATCTTTTAGGATGCGTTCGATGCCCTTTTGAAAAGAGAACTCGGATAGGTAAAGAGATTGGAGCTTCCCTTGCGGATAGATCAGCAGCATATTCTCTTTCTCTTCGAGCAACCGTGTGGCGTATTCCAGAGAACGGATCACTTCCCTGCTGCCTTTATTGACGGAGAATGCTCCGGTGCGGTTGAAGAAGCGGTAGCGTAGCAGCTGATCTTCCTGCATCATGAAGTAGAATTTTCGCTTGAACACTTTCCGTTTCAGATACATTGCCCAAAAACCGTCCCACCATCCGATATGATTGGCCATGAGCAATACAGGCAGTCCTCTGTCCGTGAATGTCCCGATGATCTTGGCAGCATGGAATCTTCTCCGGATGAGGTACTCCGTGTAGTACTGAAAAAAGGGATAGACGATGGGATGATGTCGGGCTTCGAGCATATTATGCGATAAGAATGATGAGGAAGAACAGGACTTGGATGGTGAAGAGAAACAGTGCCATTCTGTTGCGGACAGTGATATTCATCACGTATCTCAGGGTATGAAACAGCAGAGCAAGCACTCCCCATACGAGATAGTTCTGAATAGGGATTACATCACCGCCCCACGACCACATGTCCATACGTGGTGCCACCTGCTCCATAACCATATCGTAGCCGACCATGAGTATAGATGGCAAGATGATCCAAGAGAGGATGTTTCGTGGCAGGAAGCTTGATATGGCTGCACTCAGATAGAGTAGCAGCACCCAGTTGAGACCGATGAGCAGCGGCGTTTCGGCTATCTTTACCCCCAGTTCACTGCCGTAAGAGTAGTTTCCGAACACATCTCCCGTTGCCACTCCCCATACTTCGACGCCGAAGCTGAGTACTGCTACGATGAGGGAGAAGAGCAGCAGCCCGGATCTTTTAGGGGTTTTGTCGTACAGCCCCAGGAATAGTACGGAGAAGAGCAGAACCCAAGGTGTCATCCCGGTATATAGGGTTCGGGTTTCGGGGTTAGCCAATTGGAGCGCACCGAAGATGTAGAAGATGGCGATGAGAGCCATGATTAGCCAATCTGCTTTTTTATGTTTTTGCATCGGTTGTTATGGTTGCTAAAGTGATTGTAAATATCTTGTTTTTCTGTTTCGCTTATCGTTCCCGAAAATGGTAATTACCATTCTTTGGTTTAGTAATTACCATTTCTCAATTTAGTAATTACCGTTTTTCAGTTTAGTAATTACCATTTTTCAGTTTAGTAATTATCGTTTTTTTTGATTGGTAATTATCCTCTCTCAAAACAGCCCTCTATCTTGTCCGAATGCTCCATGGTTTTTTGGTAAATGATCCTGAACCAAGGGGTGTAAAGATCGGGATGGTTGCGGATGTCCGAGTCTAATGTTTCGTGGGGCAAGTAGTTCCAATCCATGACCTCGTCAGGATTCGGAACCGGCTCTGTATCGGTTATGTAGGCAAAGACTCGGTCATATTCGTGTTCGGTGAGCCCGTTGTCGAACAATGCAGTATAGGTAAAGTCGAACAGCCGGACAAGTCTCTTCGCTTCCACTTCTATCCCCATCTCTTCCATCATACGCCTGCAAGCGGCATCTTCGTAGCTCTCTTCCAAGAACGGATGCGTACAACAGGCATTGGTCCAAAGCCCTCCGGCGTGATATTTTTCCCGGGCTCTCCGATGCAGAAGCCACTCTTTCCGGGTGTTAAAGACCAGTATGGATACCGCTCTGTGCAGCACTCCCTTGCGGTGTGCTTCCATCTTTTCCATGGTGCCGAGCGTGTTGTCGCCTGCATCCACAAGGACCACCATATCTGCTGTATTGTTTGAAGTCATAGAATGTTTATTCGGTTTTTGATGATTGCAGAGAGTAAAAGCAGCCCTTTCTGATAGTCCGGGACACGGATCCTTGTCTGAAGAAGTTTGTCCGCAGGGGTTCTCTTTATCTTGTTGAGCAAGCCTTTGTAATATTTATATGCGGTGAGGACGGCAAGCCGGGCATCTTCCGGGAGCTTCTGTATGCCTTTGTAGGCTTCGTCAAACTCTTGTTCGATCTCTTTTACAAGCTCCATCTTCGTGGCTTCATCGAAACTCTCTATGCGGAGATTTGGGAAATAAGTGCGCCCCAATCCGAAACAGTCGTCTTTCAGATCCCTGAGAAAGTTGACCTTCTGAAATGCCGAACCCAACTTCATGGCCGGTTGCTCCAACTCCTTGAACAGCTTCTCGTCCCCCTTGCAAAAGACTTTCAGACACATCAGACCCACGACATCCGCCGAACCGTAGATGTACTTTGCCGTCTCTTCTGCTGTCTTGTACTCTTTCTTTTCAAGATCCGCGCGCATGCTCGATAGGAATGCCTGTATATGTTCTTCGGGAATGCCGAACTGCTTTACCGTCAGCTGAAAAGCATAAAGGATAGGATTCGTGCTGATGCCATACTTGTGTGCCAGATGATAAGACTCTTCGAAGAGATCCAACAACTCCTTTTGGTTGTGCTCGTGAAAGGTGTCCACGATCTCATCGGCTATACGAACAAAACCGTAGATGCTGTGTATGGCAGGACGTATATCTTTGGAGAAAAGATTGGAAGCCGAATAGAATGATGTGCTATACATTTTCGTCAGACCACGACTCATTTCAAACGAGCAGATGCGGTACTTACGATAGTTGGAGGCATTGGTTGTCTTCATAGTGTCGGACGTGTTTATACTACAATTGAAAAGGATACCCGAAGACCATATTAAGCCTCTTCTGCAATTCCTTTTTCTCAAAGATAAAAAAAAATCATTCCATTTTCATTATACCTTGACCATATCCTGAAAAAGAGTTTTCAAAAGCAAATCTCAGACTAAAAATGTGTTGCCTGAAACAGAGTAGTGTCAAGAGATTTTGGAGACCGATTTTGCACTCTTTACGATCGCCTTTTGAGGGTGATTTTTATATATTCCATACACCGCCTTTGGGCTCTCTCTATTTTGATCGGAGAGGTCATTTTCAGAGCACGACCGAACTGTTAAATTTGCCCCGTTTTATTAACACAAATTGCAATACTTGTTAAGCCAAAACAGTAAACGAGCATATTCTTCCGGCTTAACGTGTTTAATTTTTCAGTAAACACGTTTAGTGATTTCAATGAACACGTTTACCGGATTCAATTAACGTGTTTAGAATTTTTGGCTTGTGCGTTGATTGTGAGTGTCTTAGCTGTTTTCTTCGTAAAAAGGTCGTTTTTGTGGCAATTTCTCTATTAGTATATATTTACAGTCAGGTGTGTTAGATTTTACATTGTTTAACCTGAGAGAGGGCGATGAAGCGCACAGAGAAAAAATTTTTTCGGAATTCGAGAAAATCTATATCCGTTTGATACTCTTGCTGTTCCGATTTTTCTACTCTTTCCTGCCTCGCTTCGGGACTCGTCCGAAAGGCTGATTCGGAGATTTTTTGCGAGACCATTTTTATATAAAAACTCCCTCCGAAAATCTCTTCTTCAAGGACACATTTTAGGTATCACATACCAAAGGTGTCAATAGTTTTCTCTATTTTTGTATTCTTAAAATATCGGAGTCTATGAATACACCCGGAGACAAGAGAAAAACACCCACTTTGAAAGGAAATCCTATTCAGGAGACTTATCATGTGCGAGAGGCAATGGAGCTATTGCCATACCTTGTACACGTTTCTTCTCGTTCTCGTAGCTCTGCCAAACAGCTGCTTTCGGCCAAGCGTGTGTTGGTGAATAGTGAGTACATTTCGCAGGCAACGCATCTGCTTTCTCCGAGAGATGTGGTGCAGATTTCAAGAGTTTCCCGACCGGAGGAGTTCAATCATCCCAAAATCAAAATCCTTTGGGAAGACTCGGACTACGTGGTCATAGAGAAGCTCTACGGGCAGTATACGGTGGACACCACCGGTAAGTATGGAGATCGCACGGCTATCCGCCTGCTTAGCAACCACTACAAGAAGTACGATCCGGATGCCAAACTCTTTATGGTGAACAGGCTCGACAGAGAGACTTCCGGCATTGTGATCTTTGCCAAAGGATTGCAAGCGAAAGAGCTTATCATCTCATCTTGGAACAAGATTGTGCAGGAACAGATCTTTGTTGCCGCAGTGGGAGGCGTGCCTGCCGAGAATAAGATGCAGATCTCTACACTTGCAAGAAACAAAGAGGATAGCTCCAAGAAACAGAAGAGTAAGAGTGAAACCAGAGAGCGAAACGCATCCGTGGTGGAGCTTTCTCTGCTTCGGACCGATGGCGAAAGCAGTGTCGTCCGGCTGAATGCCTCTCTTGGACGGATCTTCTCTCTGCGTCAGGTCTTGGCAAACAAAGGATTGGTGATCATGGGAGACAAGAGAAACTCTTCTCCGTTCACGCTTAAAGACAGAATAGCGTTGGAGCAGATCTCATTGGTTTTCACGCATCCCAAAACCGGCAAACGGATCTCTTTGAAACGCTCTTTCCCCACGCATCTGTTCGGTTATCTGAAAAACAGACAGTCCGACAACCAAATATAGACCTATAAATACCGTTCTAAATTATCTTTATGAAAAAAGTATTCCTATTCTTTTCCCTTGCCCTGCTCTTGGTAAATACAGCATTGGGGCAGATGATTACTGATGCCGTAAAGTGGGATATCTCTATCTCGGACATTGCAGACGGCAAGGCGCGTATCTCCTTCACTGCAAAGATGAAGAGTGGATGGCACGTGTACGACATGAATCTACCTGAAGGCGGTCCTTCGTCAACAGAATTTCTGTTTGATACACTCGCCGGAATGACCCTCTCAGGAGAGGTAGCACCGGACAGAAAGCCGTTGGATGTTTTTGATAAAAACTTCGAGATGAACCTTCGTTGGTATGCCGATGAGGTTATATTCACGCAAGAGCTTAATGTCGAAGACCCTGAAAACTACAAGGTAAGCGGGGAAGTGTTCTTCATGGCTTGTAATGATGAGAGCTGTTTGCCGCCCGAAAGAGTGGAATTTAACTTTGAAAAAGGTAGTCCGGTAATATCCGGAGCGGAAGGTGAATCTGCCAACATGGAGGCGGCTTCTGCTGAAAAAAGCGAAGATACCGTTATCGGCGACCTGTGGAAGCCGGTTGTGGAGGAGTTGAAATCGTTTGGAGATACCACTCTGTCCAGAACAACGGATACATCTCTTTGGAGAATATTTATATTTGGATTCCTTGGCGGTTTGGTGGCACTCCTTACACCATGTGTCTGGCCTATGATACCGATGACCGTGAGCTTCTTCCTCAAAAGAACCAAAGACCGCAAGAAAGCCATCAAAGACGCTATCACTTATGGCCTTTCCATCATCGTTATCTATCTTCTTCTCGGATTGACCATCACTTCAATCTTTGGAGCAAGCGCGCTTAACGACCTTTCGACAAGTGCCGTATTCAATATTATCTTCTTCTTGCTACTGGTTGTGTTTGCGGTTTCGTTCTTCGGAATGTTCGAGCTGACACTTCCACAATCCTGGACCAATAAGTTGGATGCAAAGGCCGATGCCACAACAGGTTTGTTGAGCATCTTCTTCATGTCTTTTACACTTGTATTGGTCTCTTTCTCTTGTACCGGTCCTATCATCGGCACACTGCTTGTACAGGCCGCTACCATCGGTAATGCCGTAGGCCCTGCAGTGGGTATGTTTGGTTTTGCATTGGCGTTGTCCATTCCGTTCGGACTCTTTGCCGTGTTCCCAAATATGCTTCAAAGCATGCCGAAGAGCGGTGGCTGGCTCAACAGCGTAAAGGTTGTTCTCGGTTTCCTTGAACTTGCATTGGCACTTAAGTTCCTTTCCGTGGCAGACCTTGCATACGGCTGGGGCATCCTCGATAGAGAAGTGTTCGTTTCTCTATGGATTATCATCTTCGCCCTTCTTGGTATGTACCTCTTGGGCAAAATCACTCTACCGCACGACTCCGAAGTGAAACGCATATCCGTTCCTCGCCTTCTTATGGCCACTATATCCTTTGCTTTTGCCATGTATATGGTGCCCGGCTTGTGGGGTGCACCCCTAAAAGCGGTTAGTGCATTCGCTCCTCCGCTATACACTCAAGACTTTAACCTTTACGAAGCAGAGGTACACGCAGAGTTTGACGACTACGAAACAGGTATGGCCTATGCGGCTAAACACAATAAGCCGGTAATGATAGACTTTTCCGGTTTCGGTTGTGTGAACTGTCGTAAGATGGAAGCAGCCGTTTGGACAGACCCTAAAGTGAAGAGTGTTATAGATAACGACTACGTTCTCATTACACTTATCGTGGACGACAAGACCAATCTCCCTGAACCGATGATCGTTACCGAAAATGGTAAAGAACGTAAACTCAAGAGCATCGGAGAGAAGTGGAGCTATCTGCAACGCGTTAAGTTCGGAACCAACTCACAGCCTTATTACGTCTTGTTGGACGCTCAAGGCAAACCTCTTGCTCCATCTTACGCATACGATGAAGACGTTGCGAAGTATTTGGATTTCTTGGAATCCGGTAAGCGAGAGTTCAAAGAACGAAACAAGTAATCTTAATGACATATGACTAAACATACTCCCGAAGAGAAGCAGCAAGCTCTCGGACGGGTGCTGAATATTCTCGACATCCTGCGGGCAAAGTGCCCGTGGGATCGGGAACAAACTTATGAGTCTCTCAGGACAAATACGATAGAGGAGGTATTCGAGCTTTCGGATGCGCTCCTTTCTCGTAATATGGCAGAGCTTAAAAAGGAACTCGGAGACGTCTTACTGCATGTCGCTTTCTATGCGAAGATAGGTGAAGAAGACGGTGAGTTCGATATTGTCGAAGTGTGCGACGCTTTGGTGGACAAGTTGATCTTCAGACATCCTCACATCTTCGGGGATAAGAGCGTGGACAACGCTGCTGAAGTGGAGAGCAATTGGGAGAAACTCAAACAGAAAGAAAAGGGTGGAAACAAGACTGTACTCTCCGGCGTGCCTCGAAGTCTGCCTTCCATGATCAAGGCATACAGAATACAGGACAAGGCTCGCAATGTCGGATTCGATTGGAACAATCGTACAGATGTTTTTGCCAAAGTGAAAGAGGAGCTGGCAGAAGTGGAAGAGGCATTCCGTTCATCGGAAGGAAAGCCCTCTGCGGAGCTGGAAGCCGAGGTTGGCGATCTCCTTTTCAGCATCATCAATATGTCTCGTCTGTGGGGACTCAATCCGGACAATGCTCTCGAAGCCACCAACAGAAAGTTCATCCATCGCTTTACGCACATAGAGAAGCAAGCCAAGGCGCACGGCGTGGAGCTTAAAGACCTCTCTTTGGAAGAGATGGATGTCTGGTGGGAAGAGGCAAAGCAGATTCCCGAAACAGAGTCGTAAACACCTCTTTTAACCTCTTTCCGTCATGTCGAACACTCCACTTTTCTCGCTTAAAGATGTTACCTGTGGGTACAGCACCGGCTTTGAAACCGCAGGAGTATCTCTCTCTTTGGAAGAGGGTGCTTTTGCCGGGATAGTGGGAGCCAATGGTTCGGGCAAGACAACGCTTTTCAAAGGAATTTCCGGCACGCTCCCTCTGAAAAGAGGCACGGTGGAGATCAACGGCAGAGACCTCTCTTCCTTTTCCTTGAAGGATAAAGCCAGAGAGATGGCGATAGTAACGCAGTTTAGAGATCCCGTGGATCTCACGGCGCAGGAGTATGTGCTGATGGGGCGACTTCCGTACAGAGACCGCTATCAGTTCTTCGATAAAAAGGAGGATATTGCTTTGGCGGAACACTATATGGAGCTGACCCAAACCACTCATCTCCGTCACAAGAACATGAAAGAGCTTAGCGGAGGAGAACAACAGATGCTTAGCATCGCTTCTGCACTCGCACAGCAACCCACCGTACTGCTTTTGGACGAACCGACAGCCCATCTCGACATCAGGCATCAGATGGCATTCATGAATCTGTTGCAGGAGTTGAACGAGAGGGAGAAGCTCACCGTCCTTATGATCCTGCACGATCTCTCCATGGCTGCGGAGTATTGCGACTATATCCTGATGATGAAGCGTGGCAGACCTTATGCCCAAGGTCGTCCTCACGATGTGCTTACGTATGAAAATATCGAAGCGGTTTTCGATACCGTTGTAGTGGTCAGCAGCAATCCCGTATCGGGCAAACCTATTATTCTTCCCATATCCGCACGCTATCTCAAAAGTGCGGAGCGATCATAACTGCCAGTACTGAAGATGGAACTCTACATTATCAGACACGGAGAAACCCTCGAAAATGCCCGGAATATATGCCAGGGGCAGCTGGACGGGACACTTTCACCCAAAGGAATAGAAGAAGCAAAAGCGGTGGGAAAGCGAGTGGCGGAAATACCTTTCTCTGCTATCTATACCAGCGATCTGGGTCGGGCGCACCACACGGCAGAGCTTATCCTCTCCTTTCATCGGGGTAAGGCTTCTCTCTATTCGGATAAGAGGTTGCGAGAACGCTACTTCGGGTCGTTTCAGGGACAAGCTTTTCCCAAAGACTTTTCCACCTTCGCCCCACCTCCGGAGACGGAAACACCGGCAGCCATAACGGAAAGACTCTCCGACTTTATCTCCGAAATCAGCCGGCGATACCGGGGAGCGGAGGAGAAAGTCCTGCTTATCTCCCACGGCTTCACCATCAAGGTGCTTTGGTGTCTGCTCAACGGCTCTTCTCTTACCATGTTGGAGAGTACTACGGAGATAGCCAATACATCGTTGGGAATAGTCGAAGTAAAAGACAATGGGTTTATAATAAAAATGTGGAACAATACAGACCATATAAAACAAGAGGAGAGTTGATCTCCTCTTGTCGTTTATGGGGCTCTGCTGTCCTGCTTTTTTGCCGGACGATGCCTACTTATTGGATTTCGGATCGTTGTTGTTGTACCACTTGAGATACTCCTCTGTGTAGGTGATGCCCGACTGCAACAGCTCTTTCTTCTTATCCTCCTTGATCGCAAAGTCCGTAGCCTTCACGCCCAAAGTGTCTATGTAGATGGTTCTTTGCCAGTCGTCGCAGTGAAGGTGCACATTATCCTGCGCATCTATCAGCGTACCCAGCAGAGCCAGAGTATAATCCCAGAAGTTTTTTATCTCCCTTTTCGGAGGCTCTGCCTGGTCTCTAAACATCGCAACTTTCTCCTTGCTGTCGAGACGGAATCCCAATGTCTGTTTGTTATAAACGTACTCTGAGATCTTCCTGCTCCGCTCTTTCAGATTCTCATTTATCTTTTCGTAGTAGTCCGTTCTGTTCCAATTCGATTGGACATACTTGCGTCTGTCGAAGATTTTTACCGGATAGTTGTCCAGCAGACCACCGTCCACATAGAGGTCTCCCCGCATACTCCGCTTGCCGGCAAAGAAGAGAGGAATAGACATGGATATACGTGCCGCATCCGCTATACAGAATCTCGGGGTGTGTTCATGCGAAAAGATTTCCGAAAAACCTGTGGATAGATTGGCTCCGATAAGATAGATCTCTTTTGTGTTCAACTCTTTAAGCGAGTGTTTCAGATCATCAAAAGTCGCTTCGCTATTGCCCAACTTTTTAGCGATGAGATTGCCAATCCATGAACGGAAAAAGTCTCCTTTGTACCAGCCGAACTCGTTGATCAGTCTGTGGCTATCTTGAATAATGCCCCAAGAATCGTCCATAAAGCTGTTGAAATTAAGGTCCCACAGGATCTTTTTAAGCTCCTTGGGAGTATATCCCACGCCGAGCAGAACCGCCACGATAGCTCCTGCGGAAGTCCCGGCAATGCGTTCGATGTTTTGATAAATGCCTTCTCGCTCCAATACTTCAAGAGCTCCCACGTAAGATATTCCTTTTACGCCTCCTCCTTCAAACACTAAATTCTTAAAAAAGTACTCTTTTGACTTCATAGTTACTTGTTGTTCTAAAATTAGATATTACAGTTCCTCACTTGACGGTTGGTCAGTTTTTCACTTCTTAAATGTACACACTTTTTATGAATACGCCACTCTTTTTCTCTCTTACCCTGTCTAAAAGATCCGTTTGATACGTTTAATTCTTTCTCTTATCGTATTAAGAAGTGCTATTCGAGCTTCGATTGGTGGAAATCAAGGCTTGAGTCCCACATTTCACGGCTTGAAAACCACACTTCAAGCCTTGATCTCTGCAAACCAAGTCCTGCTTTCCAACATTTTAAGGCTTTAGCCATACTTTTATATAGGATCAATCTGTTTTGTGAGCAGGTTCATTCTTTTTAGAAAGAGCTATTCTGTAATTAAGAAGAGGAATTTTCAGGAAAGCATATTCGGTTTATCTGCCGGTATTTTACTATTTATTCCTCATAAATGTAAGTTGGAGAAAAAACATCTGTCAAGATATTCGTGGCTTTTATTAGGAATTTTTATGTAGCTTGGGGCTGCATGAATTGAATGAATTATTACTCGGAATAAGAGAAAAGAGATTAACTATGAGAATTTTAACCATATCATTTGCACTACTATTCCTTTTTGGAGGAGTTACTGCTCAGAATCGCCGTCTTTCACGAGCCGTTTGGCCCGATACGTTGGATCTCGCAAAGTTGGAAGTGTTATACGAGTTTTCTCGACCGGAAGCAGCGGATCACTCTGTTATAGAAAAGAGTGAAGATATTCTGATTATCGGGGATAAGGTCTCGGCTTATATGCGTTATGGCTATTACCGTTCCGATTCCGTTTTTATTAAAATGAAGATGGTTGAAGGTCCTCGAGACTTTGTGTGGAAGACGACATTCGATTACGACAGACCATCTCTTAAGATTGCAACAGTGTATAAGTACTACGATAAGAATAAAATGGAGATGTTGCAGTTTGTAAGTTACAGCCCTTTCTCTTTTGAAGAACCGCTGGGAAAGATCCGTTGGAAGATACTGGATGGCGAGAAAAACATACTCGGTTACAACTGCAAAAAGGCAGAAGGCACTTTCCGAGGGCGGATCTGGGATGTTTGGTACACAGAAGAGCTGGATGTTGCAGATGGTCCCTGGAAGCTAAACGGGCTGCCGGGATTGATACTGGAAGCTGTGGACCGGACAGGAAAACTGGCTTTTAGAGCATTTGGTGTACGAAAGTCCGATGGCGGTATTGTTTACAAGGATAAGTTTTCCAAGCCTGCCAAGACCACTTATCCCAGATTTCAAAAGCAACTCAAAGCATACCACAGCAACCCTGTCGCTTATTATCAGTCTTTACCAAACTCATCTAAAGGTGGCACTTTTGCCAAACAGCCGAAAAAAGATCACGTCTATTTGGAGCTGGAAGATGAGTAAAAGCTCTGAAATATAAGAGTACCAAAATCTTACTTTATGAGATCCCTTTTTCTATTTTCTCTGCTTCTTTTCTCTTGTGGAGCTTTATCTGCGCAGGTCAGAATATCTGGAACGGTTACGGACAATGCGACCGGCAAACCCATTCTTCGGGCTGCGGTAAGGCTTAAAAGGGGCGATGGCACCGGGAAATATAGGACGATAGCCTATACATTCACAAATGAGAAAGGGGAG
The DNA here is from genome assembly GCF_000768755.1 of Porphyromonas sp. COT-108 OH1349. NCBI lineage: Bacteria > Pseudomonadati > Bacteroidota > Bacteroidia > Bacteroidales > Porphyromonadaceae > Porphyromonas > Porphyromonas sp. COT-108 OH1349. The sequence goes on from NZ_JRAH01000012.1 coordinate 57,380, forward strand.
TATATGCTCTCTCATAAACCGGAATCTGAAGACTATATCTTGGAGTGCGGTTTGTTGGGGTACAACAAAGAGAGCATAAAACCGGACTGGAGGGATAAAAGCTCCATTGAAGTAGACTTCCGGCTTCGCGAAGAGCGTCTTGTGCTGCCGGATGTTACCGTAAAGAGCAACCCGATAAGGCAGAGCGGAGACACCATAACGTACAGCGTCGGACAGATTGCACGCAAAGTGGATCGCACCTTAGAGAGTGTCCTTAAACGTCTGCCCGGTATCAGTGTCGAGCCTTCAGGGGAGATAAAGTATAATGGAAAAGAGATCAGCAAATTCTACATAGAGGATCTGGATCTTCTGGGAGGGCGATATGCTCTTGCAACTAAAAATATCAGACCGGAAGATGTTGCCTCTATTCAAGTGTACGAGAACCACCAACCCATCAGGGTAAAAAAGGATACGGATCCGTCCGACAAGGCTGCTCTCAATATCCGTCTAAAGCAAAAAGCATTCGGTCATTGGTTAGGGATTGCCGAAGCAATAGGAGGATTGAGTGGAAAGAAGGCAGAATACGGAGGCGCTGTTACGGCAATGTCTTTTCATCGGAAGAGTCAAACGCTTTTGGTAGGTAAGGGTAACACTTTCGGGCGAGAGTATGTGGCAGAGCAGACGGACTTCTTAAGCCCCGATGTCGGAAATGTTGCAGCTACTGCCTTTAAGCTACCATACCCAAGACCGCCTGTGGATAAGGAGAGATATGAACGAGGACGCTCCGGTTTTGCATCCGGTAATACGCTCTTCAAAACAGGGACATACACGACCCTAAAGCTGAATGCCCAATACAATGGATCCGATTATGGGTATAAGTCGCAGGAGAAAGTCGAGTATATAAGTAAGAAAGGGAAAGATGCCAATGCTACTCTCACAGAGGATATAGCAGTCTCTTTGCCGGAGCATTCGTCTATGATGGGAGTGGAGTATGATCACAACTCTCCGTCTCTTTACCTCTCATCGGGCACCAAGCTGTTTTGGGGCAGACGAAAAAGCGGGGCAGAGATCAACTCTTCCAAGGGTCTCTATTTCCTCGAAAACAGCAAAGCCAATATCTATAATGTGTACAACACCACAAAGGTAGATAAGAAGTTGGGCGATGGAGTCTTTTCCATCTACTCGACCATCGGCTATAAATCCATGCCCGACTACCTGTTGGAAATCTTTTCAAAGAAAGAAAAGTATGCCGATCAGAAGATAAACGACCGGGATTTGAACTTTAAGATCAGCTCCGGGTGGGCTTGGATCTTCAGGCAGAAGTTTGTTCTGGATCTCTCCGGAGGTATTGCCGCTCACTCTTCCCGTATTCACACCATCGGAGAATACACCAATGGAGATAAAATGGAGAACGATTTTGAAGGGTTTGAAACAGATGCAAGGCTTACTCCGAAAATATCTTTTAATGGTATCAAGAGCAGATTTTCATTCACTTTGCCTTTCCGGTATCGTTTGAGCAATCCGAAGAATAGGTTGGGCAAATCGCTTCCCATGGCTTCCGATTGGGCTGTGGGAGGGAATATGAATGTGCATCTTACCCCTTCTTCTTCTAATACGTGGAGGATAAATGCCGGCTTAAACAAGTCTCTGACAGGGATAAACAGGTATCTCTCCGCTCCAATAATCCGCACTCACAGGTATCTGCATACTTCGGGAACAGGCTTGGATATGTCCGAATGGCGAGGTAACACTTCGCTGACATGGAATTATAAGAATCCGGGCAACGCCTTTTTCCTCAATGCTTCTGCCGGATACTCCATTGTTTTGAAGAACACACTCTCATCTCTTTCTGTGGATGAGAATATGAATGAAGTAGTATCCGTACACTCCCGAAAAGGCTCTACCGACCAGATGTATACGCTTTCGGGAGATATAGGGAAAACATTCTTTGATGCCGGACTGACCTTAAAATTGAACGGAGGAGTTCTACTTAGCCACAACGATGTACTATTCAACAACGAAGTTTTGAACGTAATGTCCGGACGGGTGAATCTCAGCCCTGAAATCTACTATTTCCCATTAAAAAATCTCTCTTTCCGGTTGGATGCGGATCTCTCTGTTTCCGATATGAAAATCTACCAACAGTCGGAAGGCCGGAGAAGACGTTTTGACATGGGGGCAGAGCTTTTGGTGGATTATTCCGTAACCGATCCTTTGCAACTCTATGGCATTGTCAAGTATCTCGCTCTTACCTCTGAGACAGACCAATTAGAGAACAATTTTGATATTTCCATTGGATTAAGATATAAGAAAGAGTTTTGGGAAATGTGGTTTGAAGGGCGAAATCTGGGACGAGAAAAAGAGCTTGTCCGGCAGTTTTACTCGGATCTCATGATTCGCTCCATGAGATATTCTCTCAGACCGTTTACCTTGGAAGCCGGTATCCGATTCAGTTGGTGATCCCGGTTACAGCCCATCGTGGATGTGATGAACACGTTCACAAGTTTCTCCGAATAGCTTTACTTCTTTCTCTTACCGTATTAAGAAGTGTCATTCGAGCTTCGATTTGTGGAAATCAAGCCTTGAATGCCACACATCAAGCCTTGATCTCTGCAAACCAGCCCCTGCTTTCCAACATTTTAAGGCTTTAGCCATGTTTTTATACAGGATCAATCTGTTTTGTGAACAGGTTAAATAGAAAAATGAGAGCAGAAAAGAGGGGCAGATAGGGGAGAATTTAGAAGATTTTAAGAGGCTGTCGTGAGTAGAAAAAAGCGCGTTCTCTGTTGGATTTTTTGTATCTTTACACGATAAACAAAGGGTGGGCTATCTTCGCTGCTCAATATCAAGGAGCGAGACGGCCTGCAAGAATAAAAACAAACACAAGATACAATCAGTGGAGCATATAGACAAAATCATCAAGGTGAATGTCGAAGAGCAGATGAAGTCTGCTTATATAGACTACGCCATGTCCGTGATCGTGAGCCGAGCTTTACCGGATGTGAGAGACGGCTTTAAGCCCGTACATAGAAGAATACTCTATGGGATGAACGAACTCGGAAATACACCCGATAAACCTTATAAGAAGTGTGCCCGTATCGTGGGAGATGTTATGGGTAAGTATCACCCGCATGGAGACTCTTCCATATATATGGCTTTGGTGAGACTTGCTCAAGACTTTTCGGTGCGTTATCAGCTGGTGGATCCTCATGGCAACTTTGGTTCTGTGGATGGTGATTCGCCTGCAGCGATGAGGTATACGGAAGCACGTCTTCACTCTTTGGCGATGCAGATGCTCGCGGATATCAATAAGGATACGGTAGATTTCCAGAACAACTATGACGATAGCAGCAAAGAGCCTTCTGTTTTGCCTACTCGTTTCCCGAATCTTTTGGTGAATGGAGGTCAGGGTATCGCCGTCGGTATGGCTACCAATATGGCTCCTCACAACCTTACAGAGTCTATCAACGGAGCACTTGCCTATATAGAGAAGCGTGGAGACATAACCATAAAGGAGCTGATGGAGCATATCAAAGCTCCCGATTTTCCGACCGGAGGTGTCATCTATGGCTATGACGGAGTGGTGGAAGCCTACGAGACCGGTCGTGGCAGGATAGTGATACGAGGAAAAGCAGAGATAGAGACGGAAGCACAACATGAACAGATCGTGATAAACGAGCTTCCGTACCTTGTGAATAAAGCCGAGCTTGTACGACATATATCCGAACTCGCGGCTCAGAAAAAGATAGACGGAATCTCGGATATAGCCGATGAGACCAGCAACAAGAACGGTACACGCATCGTGATCTCCATAAAGAGGGATGCGAATGCGAATGTTATTCTGAATCAACTGTACAAATATACTCCGCTTCAAAGCTCGTTCAGCATCAACAGCATTGCGCTTGTGAATGGTCGTCCGAAGCTATTGACGTTGAAGGATATTATTGGTGAGTTTGTGAAGCATCGCTATGAGGTGGTGATTCGTAGGACTCGCTTCGACCTTAAACGTGCAGAGGACAGACTGCATATCCTTGAAGGTCGTATCATCGCTACCGATAACATAGACGAAGTAGTGGCTATCATCAAGGCTTCTTCCCGTCAGACAGAGGCGATGGAAAGGCTTATGGCTCGCTTCGGTCTGTCTCAAATACAGGCGCGTAACATTGTCGAGATGCGTTTGGGACAGCTTACCGGAATGGAGTTGGAGAAGCTGCATGAGGAGTATGAGGAGATCAAGAAACAGATCGAGTGGTTCAATAAGATATTGACAGACGATGACACTTGCTACGGAGTGATTTCGGATGAGCTGATTGAAGTGCGTGAGAAGTTTGGCGACAACAGACGCTCCATTATAGACTACTCTTCGGGCACAAACTTCAATCCGGAAGACTTCTATGCAGACGAAGAGATGGTAATCACTTTATCTCATCTCGGATATATCAAACGCACTCCGCTTGCGGCATTTCGCCAGCAAGGCAGAGGCGGTGTCGGGGCTAAAGGTTCTGAGACAAGGGACGAGGATTTTGTGGAGTATATCTACTCTGCCTCCATGCACGCTACAATGCTTTTCTTTACAGAGAAAGGAAAGTGCTTCTGGCTGCCTGTGTATGAGATTCCGGAAGGTTCACGACAAGCAAAAGGAAGAGCCGTGCAGAACCTTCTCAATATCGATCCGGACGATAAGATCAGTGCGTGCATAAGAGTAAAGCACCTTACAACGGATGTGGACTTTGTTCGTTCTCACTACATTACCTTTGTGACGCAGAACGGAACGGTACGTAAGACTTCTCTTGAGGCGTTTTCAAGACCAAGAGCAAACGGTATCATTGCCATAAAGTTGGTGGAAGACGACAAGGTAGTATCCGTACTGCTTTCAAACGGAGATTGTCAGTTCCTGATTGCAAGCAGAAACGGTAAAGCCGTCAGATTCCATGAGGATCATGTGCGACCCTCTCTCGGTCGTAACAGCATAGGGGTAAGAGGTATTCGTCTCGATGATGACGGAGAAGATCATGTGGTTGGGGCGATATGCGTGAAGCATCCTGAGAGCGAGTCTATACTCGTTGTCTCGGAGAACGGATTCGGAAAACGCTCCGTGATAGAAGATTATCGCCAAACCAACAGAGGCACCAAGGGGGTACTCACACTAAAGGTTACACCTAAGACCGGAAAGCTTGTGAGCATGAAGAATGTAACGGATGATAATGATTTGATGATAATCAATAAGTCCGGTATCGTTATTCGGATCTCCGTGGACAGCATTTCAATGCTCAGCCGGAACACTCAAGGCGTCAAGCTGATCAATCTTCAAAGCAATGGCGATGAGATAGCATCCGTTACCGTTGTGGAGGCAGAGAGAGAAGAAGAGTACGAAGAGGCAGACTCCGAAGAGCAGATCGAAACAGAAGAATAAATGTTAAAAAGATAGGGATACAAGATAAATCGCTATATTTGGGCGAAAGAATGTATTCGTTAACCCAGTATCAAAAATTCAATTGATAATGAAAAAGACATTAGTAATAGCCATTTTGAGTGCAGCTTTTGCGATTCCCGCGTTGGGACAAGAGAAGGTGGTAAAGCAAGTGCAACGACTTATTAAGTCGGACAAACCTAATATCAAGGAAGCTCGCCAGCTTATCAAGCCGACACTCGAAAATGAAGAAACAAAGAACAGTGCCTATGCATGGTTTGTTGCCGGAGAGGTAGAGAAAACATTGGTAGAGGGCGAAAAAGTGAAGATGGCTCTTCAACAACCATACGATGAGCTTGCATTCTATAATGGATTGAGAGATATGTATGCTCTTTATATGAAAGCCGGCGAACTGGATGCGATGCCAAACGAAAAGGGCAAAGTGAAGAAACGCTATGAGAAAGGTATCAAGTCTGCTCTTCAAGACAATCACGGCTTCTATATCAATGCCGGTTCGTACTATCTCAATCAGCAAAAGAACGCAGAGGCATATCCATTCTTCAAGATCTATATGGATATTAAGAGCCTTCCTATGTTCGAGGATACACCTATTGCCAAGCAGGATAGTGTGAGTATGCAGGTGGCTTTTTTCAAGGCTTTTGCTGCACAGAGCGTAGACCCTAAGTTGGCTATCGAAGAGTACGAAGCTATCAAGGGAGAAGATTATAGAAGAAGCGATGTTTACCAACTCTTGGCTGAAGCATACAAAAAAGCTCAAGACAGCGTAGGTTATCAACGTACCATCCTTGAGGGTGCAAAGATATTCCCAAAGGAAAAGTTCTTTACATTCAACTTGATCAACAGCTATATCCAAAGCGGTAAGAACGATGAGGCGATAGAATATTTGACCAAGGCGATCCAAAACGACCCTCAAAATGTTGAGTTGATCAACGTTCTTGGAAAGGTTTATGACCAAGGTAAGCAAGACTCCGACAAGGCATTGGAGTGCTTCCAAAAGGCATTGTCCATAGATCCTAATCATTCTGAAAGTATCATAGATACAGGTAGAGTATATTACAATAGAGCCGTGGCTCTTAAGGCAAAAACAACAGAATCCGGTGTTTCTCCTGCAGATGCAAAGAAGTATGACGCTGAGGCGATAGAGCTATTCAAGAAAGCACTTCCATACTTTGAGAAAGCGGTAGAACTTGAACCGGACAGCACACAATACCTGATGGCTTTGAGAGGTATCTACTACAACTTGGGTAACGACGCTAAAGTTGCAGAAATCTCTAAGAAATTGGGCGAATAATTTGAATAAAATACTGCTATAAAACAGAAAGCAGCTCTGAATGATATTCCTATTGTTTGGAGCTGCTTTTTTATATCTGTGAAGTTGTAATAGATAAGTAGATGAGTTATCTTACCTCCCTGTTTTCTGCCAGATTTATACGAAAGACAGATGGTCGTGGTATCTCTCCCATAGCTGTGTTATCGGCTATGGGTATAGCTTTGGGGTTAGGAGTGATACTGCTGTCCGGGTTTATCATATCCGGCTTCAAGCATGAATTGGAGAGTAAACTCACGGGAGTAACAGGCTCTGTGCAGATACTTAGCTCGCAGAATGCCTACTCTCAAAATACGATACCTTTTCAGGCTTCTCCTGTCGCACTCTCGTCTCTCTCCGTAAAAGCATCGGAGCTGGACGGCTATGCCACAGGTTTTTGTACTCATACGGGTATCATAAAGGCGGACTCATCTTATGTCGGCATCGCATTTACAGGTGTGGACAGCCTTTTTGTTGCGGAGTCGTTTTATCGTTATGCTCATCCGAAAGAGGTAGAGACAGCTCTGCGGAGTGGAGGATATCCTACTCTTTCTCTCTCGTCAAAGACTCTTGCCCAACTGAATAAGCAACCGGGAGATACGGTTCGTGCATTCTTCCATACCGATATGGGCTTTAAGGTTCGGCCGTTTCGCCTTTTAGAAAGTTTCGATACCGGGCTTCCCGACTTTGACAACTCATTCGGATTGACTCAGATAGATGTCATAAGAGGCATTCTTGAATGGGACCGGAACAGCTACGGAGGGCTTAAAATTGTGGCATCTTCCGCTTATACCGGAACGGACGTAGAGGCTCATGTTTACAACACAGTACTGGAACAGATCGCACAGAAAGGAGAACTCATCTCTCTTTTAAGGGCAGAAGACCTCAATCCGGTAATGTTCGGCTGGTTGCAGATTCTGGATACAAACATTCTCATAATCTTCTCTCTTCTGATTTTTGTTGCCGCTACCACGATGGTTTCAGGCATTATAGTCCTTATACTGGATAAGGTTCAGGCTATCTCCACACTCAAAGCAATAGGAATGAGAAACCGGACTCTTCGGAAGATTTTCCACACCGTAGGTCTTCGTATTATACTGTTGGGTGTTTTAGCCGGTAATATCTTTGCTCTTCTTTTAGCTTTTTTGCAGCTTCGCTTTTCTATTCTGAAGCTGGACTCCACACAGTATTATATGTCATACGTTCCGGTAGAGATCAACTGGTACAATCTCATATTGCCAAATATTATTTCTCTTTTGGTGCTGTATCTGATCGTATATCTTCCTACAACAATCATCATCAACATCAAACCCTCAAAGGGCATACGTTTCGACTAAATGAAAACCTCTTGTTTCATATCTCTGCTTCTGCTCTCTGTCTTCTCTTTATCTGTTTTCTCTTGTAATACAGGAGATAGCGTGGAAGAGGTACAACACGATCCCGTAGACTACGTCAATCCATATATGGGGAATATCAGCCATCTGCTTATTCCTACTTATCCTATGGTGCATCTGCCCAACAGCATGATGCGGATGACGCCCAACCGGTCGGACTATACCGATCTTACCTTTGAAGGACTGCCACTCATGCTCACCTCTCACCGTGGAGCGGTGGCATACTCACTCTCTCCGACGCTGGACGAACCACATCTTTCCGTTCGCCCTGTCCTTTATACCTACGACAGAGAGGAGTGTAAGCCGTACAGCTATCAGGTCGCTTTGGAGTTGGGACAAGAGAACATAGAGGTCGGATTCGTTCCATCTCATCAGTCTGCGCTATACACCTTCTTGCTTCCAAAGGATCGAGAAGATATCTATCTCTCTTTGATGTCTCACAGTGGAAGATTTGAGCAGACTTGTGAACACGCCATACAGGGAACGGAAGTGCTTCAGGACAGCATCACGACACTCTATATCTATGCAGAGTTCAACACCAATATCGCAAACTATCAGGGGATAGAAGAGGGGAGACGCTCTGCCGTAGCTCTTACTTTCCACAAACCGGTCGGCAACAAGCTGTGTATGCGTTATGGGGTTTCCTATATCTCTCACGAACAGGCACGGAAAAACTTACAGCGTGAGATCGTCTCCTTTGAGAGTCGTCCGCTTGAAAAGAGAGGACGAGCCATTTGGAACGAAGCATTGGGAAAGATTAAGATCACAGCAGAAAGCGAGAACGAAGCTCGTCTTTTCTATACTTCTCTCTATCGCACATACGAGAGAATGATCAATATTTCAGAGGATGGCTACTACTATTCCGGTGTCGATAAACAAGTGCATCCCGATCACGGCAGTCCGTATTATACGGACGATTGGATCTGGGACACTTACAGAGCCACACACCCTCTGCGTCTGTTGATCGATCCGGTAAAGGAGCTGCAGATGATACGCAGTTTTCTCAGAATGTCCGATGAGGACTCCAACGGTTGGCTTGCGACATTCCCGGAAATAACGGGAGATAGCAGACGGATGAACAGTAACCATGGTGTGGCGGTTTTGGCGGATGCTTATGCCAAAGGACTCAATGATTTCGATCTTGGCAAAGGGTATGAGGCTGCACGCAAAGCGATACAAGAGAAGACTCTTGCTCCTTGGAGCGATAAGCCTGCAGGCGAACTGGATGCGTTTTATAGGCAGCATGGCTACTTCCCGGCACTACCCGAAGGAGTGAAAGAAAGTGCTCCGGAGGTGCATTCATGGGAAAACAGGCAGGCGATTGCCGTAACCTTGGGTACGGCTTATGACTATTGGTGCCTTGGACGGATAGCGGAAATGCTCGGCAAGACAGAGGAAGCGGAAGAGCACTATCGCCTTTCTCTGGGATACAGAAATGTCTTCAATCCTGCCACCAACTTCTTTCACCCCAAAGATCAGAATGGCGACTTTATCATGCCGTTCGACTATACATTTTCCGGAGGACAGGGTGCGCGTGCCTATTATGGCGAGAATAACGGATGGGTGTACCGCTGGGATCTTCCTTTTAATGTGGCAGACCTTATAGACCTGATGGGAGGAAAAGATCGGATGATTGCTGCTCTCGACAGCACATTACAGACTCCGATGACGGGGTGGAAGTTCAACTTTTTCCATCGTCTCCCCGATCACACCGCCAACATAGGGCAGTTCTCCATGTCCAACGAGCCGTCTCTCCATGTTCCTTACCTCTACAACTATGCAGGTCAGCCGTGGAGAACACAAAAACTTATCTGCACCATCATACACGAATGGTTCAGAAACGATCTCATGGGAATGCCGGGAGATGAAGACGGGGGCGGTATGTCTGCTTTCATTGTCTTCTCCATGTTGGGCTTTTATCCTATGCCGGTCGGTCTTCCGGTCTATGTCATAGGTACGCCCATGGTCAAGTATGCCGAAGTCTCTTTGAGTATCGGGAAAAAGCTGGTCATTCATGCCAGAAGTGCCTCCTTGAAGAACAAATACATCAAGAGTGTGCGCCTGAATGGTCGTCCTCTTTTGCAGCCATGGTTTACACATGAAGATATAGCCGATGGCGGTACACTTGAGTTTACAATGGGACCTGAACCCAACTATACATGGGGAACAGAGACTCCTCCGCCATCATTCAAAATGCCTAAATAAGAGATGGGAAAAACCATACTTCACAGACCTTTCTTTGCCCAGCTACTCAAGTATAGTGTTGTAGGGGCGTCTAATACTATCCTTACAGCGGGAGTCATCTGGATTGTTCAGGAAATTCTGATCTGGTCGCCCTCCATAGCCAATGCATTGGGCTATTTGGCCGGGCTTATCAATGGATTTATCTGGAACAGCCGATGGACTTTCTCCAGCCGGATGAGTGTAAAGAGGCTGGTCTCTTTCGTTTCTATTTTCGGCTTCTGTTACGTCATACAGTTTTTTGCATTCCACTCTTTCAATGCATGGGAGGCTTGGTGTGATCTTATCAGACTCGTTACGCCGAAATATGTTTTCGTGAATCAGCTGGCATCTATGGGCGTCTTCACGACTTTCAATTTCTTATTGAACAAGTTCATTACCTATTCTCGGAGAATGGAGTAGTGAATTTGAAAGAAAAACTGCATAGCGATTTTTATATATTCCATCCCGAAAAACATCTCTAAAACCCCGATTGATTTTTTCGCTTTCTCCTCTTGTTTTGAGAGGGTGAGCAAAATGTTAATTTGGGGTCTTTTTGTTTACATTTATTGGCTGTATTATTAAGAAAAAAGAGTGAACGTACTAAACGTTTCGGCTTAACGTGTTTAATTTTTCAGTAAACACGTTTATTGATTTCAGTAAACACGTTTACCGGATTCACTTAACACGTTTAGAAATTTTATTCATAGTGTTGATAGTGAGATTTTTACCTGTTTTTGAGTGCAAGATGATGGTTTTTAGGAGCTTTTCTTTATTAGGAAATGTTTACACGAGATCGAGATAAAATTCACCTCTATTAACTCGAAAAAGGGCGATGAAACGGACGAAGGAAAAATTTTTTCCGAATTTGAGATTTTTAGTATCTGCTTGTTATTCATTTGTTTATGATTTTATCTCCTCTTTCCTGACGAGCAGGCAAAAATTTTTTCACCCTTCCCAGAGAGTTTTTCGAGCCTTCATTTTTATATAAAAGTTCCTCCGAGGCTCCTTTTTATCCAGGGTCGGGATGGGAGTTTTTTGTACTTTACATTCCGCTTTAATATCTTTGTTGCAGGACTGCCAAACCATTTTTCGGAGAGTCTTACCGATGAAGAGTATCGGTAAAACAGGTGCTCCGAACAGGATATAAACAGAGAAAGCTATGAGGCATCTTACACAGAGTGAGATAGAAGTGCTGTTGCGGAATGGATGTACTTCGGAGGATTGGGATAAGATTACGGTATCGGAGAACTTTTTGCCGGATCGCTGTCGGAGTGTAACCTTTATCGGGGAGTGTCGGATAGGGGATCTGTCCGGGTTTAGATCTTCCGAACATGGTTTCCATATCCCGAATGGTATCCGCAATGCCCTTATTCACGACTGCACCATAGGAGACAGAGTCTGTATAGAAAACGTGCATGAGTGTATCTCCAAGTACGATATAGGTAATGATGTGACGATAAAGAATGTCAATATCATAGCCATGAAAGGGGAGAGCTCTTTCGGGAACGGCTTGCCTGTGAGTGTGCTCAGGGAAACGGGAGGAACGGAGGTGATTTTGTGTGATCTGCTCACCTCCCACACGGCTTACCTGATGGCGGTGACGGCAACGAGAGACAGTCTGCTTCGCAGCCGGCTTCACGAGCTGTTCGCAACCTATGCAGCACAACGGCGGAGCGGTAGAGGGAAGATAGAAGATGGTGTCCGGATCAAGCATACGGGGAGTATCCTGAATGCCCGCATCGGAGCCGGAGCAGTGATAGAAGGTGCCACGTATGTGGAGGAGTGCAGTGTGAACAGCAGACCGGATGCACCCGTCTATATCGGACACAATGTTATGGCAAAAGAGTTCATAGCCTCTTCGGGTTCGAGTATGAGCGGAGGAGCCACGATACAACGCTGTTTCATAGGGCAGAGTACCCGGATAGATCACCTTTATTCCGCACATGACTCTCTTTTCTTTGCCAATTGTCAGCTCGAAAATGGCGAGTCGTGCGCTGTGTTTGCAGGACCTTACACGGTCTCTATGCACAAGAGCAGTCTGCTTATAGCCGGGCATGTCTCTTTCCTTAATGCCGGTTCGGGCTCCAACCAGAGCAATCACTTGTATAAGCTTGGTCCTATTCATCAGGGCGTGATAGAGCGTGGATCCAAAACGACGAGCGACTCTTACATCCTTTGGCCATCGCGTATAGGTCCTTTCAGTCTCATTATGGGACGGCACGTGCACCACGTCGATACGTCGGACTTCCCCTTTTCTTATGTGATAGAGAACAACGATGAGACCTATCTTGTTCCCGGTGCCAACCTTAGAAGTGTGGGTACAATCCGCGATGCAAAGAAGTGGCCCGCAAGAGACAGACGGGAACAGGAGGGGAGGTTGGACTGTATCAACTTTAATCTGCTCAGTCCGTACACCATTTCTAAAATGGTGAATGGTCATCGGAAACTGAGCGAACTGAGAAGCTACATCGGTGAGCATGGCAAGACCTATATATATAGGAATATAAATATTCGCTCGGCTGCTCTGGAAAAAGGGCTCGAAGCTTATCGCATGGGTATTGTAAAGTTTATCGGAAACTCCCTTATACAACGGTTGCAGGAGCGTATCCCGAAAAATGGAGCGGAGGTAGATGAGGTGCTGAAGCCGGATCATGATACCGGGCTGGGCGAATGGGTGGATCTTTGCGGACTGATAGCTCCTCAAAGATTGGTGCAGGAGATATTGGAGAATATTCGCAATGGTTTCTATAAAACGCCTGCGGATCTCAATAGGGCTTTTGAGCATCTGCACGCTTCCTATTATGATCTGGAGTGGGACTGGTCTTACAATCTGCTCAGAGAGTGGTACGGACTTTCGGAAAAGGAGGTGCTCACCGTGCCGTTCCTGATAAAAGTGGTGGAGGAGTGGATGCAGGCGGTTCTCTCTTTGGATAGAATGCTCTATGCGGATGCCTGTAAAGAGTACAATATCGCTTCACGCATATATTTCTCTTCTGTCCCGGATGCCGAAAGAGGGGAGAGCAGCGTGGAGGATAACCCTTTTGTGCAGGAAGTATTAGACCATATCCGGCGAAAAGAAGCTTTGGGAAACGAGACCATCCAACGGCTTAAATCCTTGTGAATAGGAGTGTAAATGCTCTATGAACCCTCTTTATATCCTTCTTTTAGTAAGGAAAAACAGTGTGTCGGATAAAAAAGAAGGGGAGGGGTTGCAGAATTAAAATATCTATCGTATATTTGCAACGTAGATGGTTCAATTGGGAACTCTCAATTGATTAAAAGGGAATCCGGTGAGAATCCGGAACAGTACCCGCTGCTGTAATCTACTTGATGTTTTATCTTCGGATAGCATCACAGTTTGCAGAGAAACCACTGGTAGATGCCTGAAACGTAAAGACGTTCGAGACGAGGCTATCTCTGGGAAGGATGCAAATGGAGTGTAGAGAGTCAGAAGACCTGCCTTTTACGACTGATGGACACCTGCGGGAGACGGGCCTACATCAAACAAAGACATAGTTACGCATAAGAAACAGTAGTTTTTTGTTTGATAATGTTAGTGTTGGTCCCCGATAGGCTGTGGTTAGTCCGTCGGGGATAATTTTTTATATATGCACACGTAATTCATATATACACCATTGATGGACCAACACTAACGGTCATTCAATTATTTTTCTACTTCTTTAGTCGCGGGTGCCTACAACAAGTGTGATACTCCTTGTAGGCCCCCTTTTTTTAGTCGTTAATTATTTGTACGTGTAGTTGGTTCTTTTGACAGGAAGGAGCAGCTCGTAAAGAAGAGGTTTATACCTCGAAAACAGAATAAGAGAAGGTCGAGGATTTGGCTCCACAACGCCTAATCCCGGCTTCTCTTAGTTTGCAGGATTGCGTGTGGGTGTATGGTTTGGTATGAATGACAGTATGACAAAAAGATATTTGGCTTTGGCGTTACCGGTGCTGGTCGCTATTTTTTTTGCTTTACCTCTTTTGGCGCAGGGTAAATCCGTAGCTCTGCACGGTGTGGTGTATCTTGATGGTAATCCTACAAAAGGTATAGATGTCCGGCTTGAACCTGTGGGAAAACAGGTGAAGACCAATAAATCCGGCAGATATATCTTCTCTCCTGTCGTTCCCGGTACTTATACCGTTGTGGCTCAACTGCCCGGAGGAGATAGGGAAAAAGCTGTGGTAACCGTAGGGCAGACCAATAAACTGCAACACTTCTACTTCAACACCAAGACAGGAGTATTGGGAGAGGTTGCCGTTACTGCTGTTCGCAAGACGGATCGTTTGAGATTGGATCCCATAAAAACCGAAGTGATAGATGTCTCTCAATTCCACGAAAAGGCAACGAATATCCAGAATCTTCTTAATGCAAGTCCCGGAGTGCGTCTTCGTAATACGGGAGATGTCGGGGCAAGAAATGAGATCACCATCAATGGTTTCAGTGGCAGGTCTATAAAACTGATGCGGGACGGTATCCCGATAGACTACCTCGGCTCCAGTTTCGGACTCACAAAAATTCCGGTCAATGCCGTAGAGCGCATAGAGGTTTATAAGGGGGTGCTACCTACCGAAATAGGGATAGATGCCCTCGGAGGGGCTATCAATCTGGTCAGTAAGACCCCTCAAAGATCGGAAGTCGAGTTGTCTTATAATATAGGTAGCTTTGGTTCCAATATTGCGACTCTTAATGCCATGAGAAGAATGGGCAGGCATATCTCCGTTGGAGTGTATGCTTTCGGCAATTTGGCTAAGAACGACTATCCGGTAAAAAATCTTCCCATCACGGATGAGGCCACCGGACGAAATATGCTTATAGAGGCAAGACTTTTTCACAATGGATTCAAGCAGTACCATGCGGAAGGTTTTGTGAATGTCGAACAGCTAAGCTGGGCGGATCTGATACAGTTCAGGCTGACATCTTTCGGTCTACACCACGATATTCAGAATGACTTTACTACACGCAATCAGCCTTATGGACAGGCCTTTAGAAGAGAGCATGCCAAACTGATACCCTCTTTGACCTATCGTAAGAGCCTGTTTGAAGGTAAGCTCAATGCCACCCTGTTCGGAGTTTATAGCCATATCAACAACAATATGGTAGATACTCTGAGAAATACCTATTACGATTGGCGCGGAGTTCCGCATAAGGGCGTTGCCTCCAGTGGAGAGATGTCGGGAGGGCAGAAGTCCATTCCGGGTAAAGTGGGACTGGAGAGCAACAGCTACAACACCATACTAAGATCTCTTCTGAATCTTGCTCTCACTTCGGAACAAAACCTGACACTGAATGTGATGTACAATCATGTCCGATTTATCAGAGATGATTATGACGCTCCTTCATACTTGGGAAAATATCGTTATGATCGCTTAATCGCCGGACTGGGACACTCCGGAACATGGTGGGATGGAAGGCTAAATACGATACTTCAAGCCAAACTCATTACGGCTCAAACGCATGATGATACCTATAATGAACCTGCCGTATTTAATAAAGGAGTGAGTCTTTCTCTTTCCGGAAAGTATGATATTACTCCGAGATTCCTATTAAGATCATCTTTTGAAAAGACCTACCGGATGCCGGATAGGGCTGAGATCTTTGGAGATAATTCATTTATAGTACCCAATCTCAAGCTTGCTCCGGAACAGAGTAAGAATTTCAACATCGGTCTGAAGTGGCACAAGCCGGGACAGTATAATTTTGAGTTGAACTCCTATTTCAGGCATACGGAAAATCTTATCAAGATGAAGGAGATCAACCAATATCAAGGACAGTTCTTAAATTTACAGAGTGTCAAAGGTTTTGGCTTGGAAATGGATGGATATATCAGGTTATTTGATGCAGTAAAAGTGCATGGGAATCTGACCTACAACGAGTTCCGATACAATGGATCCATGAACAATGTGCAGAATGATAATCACTACAAAGATGCGAGAATAAGCAATACACCATTTTTCTATGCCAATCTTGGGATAGAGTATGCGTTCAAAAGTCTTTTTGGAAAGCGGAACAATACCCTGAAAACATACTGGCAGTACAGCTATGTACACCAATATTATCTCGATTTTATAGAGCGACGTTTTGAACCGGATGGATTTCTGGGTCTCTTCGGAGAGTCTAAGATCAATACGAACAGAATTATTCCCAATCAACATGTACATACCATTGGAGCATCTTACGATACCGAAATCAGAAAGCATCGTATCAAACTGGGTTTGGAAATACGTAACCTCTTCGACAGAGAGGTGTATAACCATTTCAAGATGCAGAATGCCGGACGAAGTATTTGGGCTAAGATGGTCTATCTGATAAGATGAATAGATATACAACCACATTAAATTAAACACACATTATGATGAACTTTAGGAAAATTTCTTTGGCACTTCTAACCATGTGCCTTTTTGCATTTACCGCTTGTAATACCCAAGGTCCGGACAAACCGAACAATGGAGACGAGCAAGAAGCTATTCCGTACATTTTATCGGCAGAGGATGCATCCAATGCGGACATTACCCGCTTCTATGCGTTTGATCCGACAAAAGTGTTGGGTACGACAGAGACTTATGATCTCATAGCTAAAACAGATCTGTTTACCAACTCGGATCCTTCCACCTCCGCAGGGCACCACTCATTGGGAAAGTATTTCTTTGCCATGGCAAAGGATAAAAAAGGGATGTCTGCCACTCCCGGTGTATTCCGTTTGACTCTCAATGACAAGAAGGAAGTTGTGATAGATGAGAGCTTGACGATAGTGAAAGGAAGCTTTTATCCTAAGCGCCTTGGCTTTTTGGATAAAAACACTGCATTTTACAGCAGAGAAGACAAGCCAAGGGTAATAAGCATTTTCAACCCTTACACCATGCAGCTGACAGGTGAAATAGACTTTAATGAAGCTATCAAAGCATTCAAGCCGGATGCCAAGTATGTGGACGAAAAAGGGAATAACCTTGTTCGTACCGGCTCATTCTCGATAGATGCAAGAGCAGGTAAGCTCTTTGTCAGCGTGGTATTTCTCAATGGTAAGTCTTTCAACGAAATTGGCGAAGAGTACGACAGTTATTATGTAGCTGTTGCCGATATTGCCACTAAAAAGGTAGAGAAGATTATTTCTTATAAAGGTGTTCGTAACGTGGGTATTGTGCAGGCAGAAAACTCACCTACAAGCATAGACGAAAAGGGTAATATCTACTACCTCTCTTGGGGATGGAATGGACGAGGAGTTCAAGGAGACTCGAAAGTTTTCCGCATAAAGGCGGGAGCTACCGAGTTTGATGGCAACTGGGAGTTCGATATTCAAAAAACATTCGGCAACCATCGCATAGCACAATCTATGATTGCTTATAACGAAAAGATCTATCTTCATATTTCCAAAACCGACTACAGGTTTGGAACAAAAAATACAGATAAGATAGAGATGGAGTATTACGAACTCGATCCGGCAACAATGACCTACAAACAACTTCCTATACCGGCATCCAATATCTCTTCACGTATGAATGTCTTCAGCGTGGTAGATGGTAAGCTGTTTGTCTGCGTACCAAACAGAGAAGAAGGTAAGTTCAACGGACTTTACTCCGTAGATAAGGCAGGTAAGGTAGAGAAGGTCATGAGTGTGAAGAATCAATACCGCCCCGTACGCCTTTATAAGCTCACAAAGGAGTAAGATCCTTTATTTAACACATCCTCAATAGGAGATGCCATGTCATCTTTGCTTTTAGATTTCCGGCTGTGAAAACAGTCGTGGAAAGAATAAAGAGGATGACATGGTGTCTTTTTTCTTTTTGAAGGAGATAATCCATACATTTACTCCCATATAATTACTTTTTGCTACGGATATGATGCGTAGCTAATACTTTTTTCTTTACAGATTACAATATGAAGTCAACAGTAAAGATCTCTCTGATAACTTCGGTGGTTTTGCTTCTTTTTGTTGCAGCCGGTTGGTTCATCTGGGCAAGGTATCTCTCTCCTACCCGTATAGCTCTTTACGCATTCAAGACATACAGGGCGACGGATATAGCTTTGTCGAATAAAAACCCGATGATACACTTCGATGCTTACGAGCAGGAGGATGTGGACAAGCTTAAAGGGTACGACTTTATCATCTGCAATGGTATGGGGCTTCGGCTTTCTGCGGAGGAGCGTGATGCTTTGCAACGTTTGGCAAGTAAGGGTGTCCCTATCATTATGCACGCTTCCACCGATAGCAGGAACGAAATGTGCAGCATGGATAGTATTCACTGTGCTACCATTTCGGCTTATCTCTCTGCGGGAAACATGGTCAATTACCAAAACATGGCAAACTATGTCCGAAAGTATATAGACCGAAAGAGTTTCCGACTCACGGATCCTGAACCGCCCACCGAGAGTATAGAGGAGGTTTTCTTTGACCTTGAAGAGGGTGTGCACTTCTTTACGATAGATGAGTACGATGCCTACACCAGGAAAAAAGGTTTGTACAGAGAGGGAGCAAAGCGAGTAGCTCTCGTCATCGGCTTGCACAATCCTTTCAGAGGTAACAAACAACACCTCGACAGCATTATTGTCTCCATGAGAAACGCAGGGCATAATGTCTATCCTATTTTTGCCAAAGACAAAAGGCTGGAGATGCTAAAGTCTGCCAATCCTGATGCTGTCATTTACACGGCAATGGGTCGTCTTTCCATGGGAGAAGGGGACGAAGTGGTAGAGTGGCTCAAAGAGACCAATATCCCACTGTTTACACCTCTTACCAGCTTGGAGTTGGAAGAAGATTGGATGGCTAATCCGATGGGACTCGTTGGCGGTATATTGGGACAGGGAGTGGTGATGCCGGAGATAGATGGAGCTGTTTACCCTTATGCTCTGATTGCACAGGAGAAAAACAGAGAAGGCTTTTATCTCTTCAAAACCATACCGGACAGACTTCGCACTTTTACCGATATTGTCTCCCGGACAATAGCTCTCAAGGGCAAGAAAAACTCAGAAAAGAAGCTCGCCATCTACTTCTTCAAAGGAGCCGGACAGCAGACACTTTTAGCGCAGTCCCTCGAAACCATTCCATCTCTTCACAATCTCCTTTTGCGTTTGAGAGCAGAGGGGTATAAGGTAGAGAATCTTCCCGAAACACCGGAAGAGCTTGGACGAATGCTCATGTCTCAAGGCGTTATCCTTGATCCTTATGCAGAGGGAGTACAGCAGGAGTTTCTCCAAAAGGGCAATCCGGCTCTCATCAAAAAGTCTCTCTATGAAGAGTGGGTGAAAAGCTCCATATTCCCGGAGAAGTACAAAGAAGTAACAGACCTTTACGGCGAAGCTCCGGGAAGCTATATGAGTACTGAAGCAGATGGAGAGCCTGCCATTGCAGTGGCTAGACTCGACTTTGGAAACGTTGCGCTGCTTCCACAACCAATGGCAGCCGTGGGCGACGATGCGTTTGCCATCGTTCACGGAGCAAAGTCTCCACCTCCACACCCTTATATTGCCTCATACCTCTGGATGCAGCATGGCTTCAAGGCAGATGCTGTTTTGCATTTCGGTACACACGGCAGCCTTGAATTTACACCGGAGAAGCAGGTTGCTCTCAGCAGTGCAGACTGGAGTGATCGTCTTATCGGCTCAGTTCCCCACTTCTATTACTACACCATAGCAAACATCGGAGAGTGCATCATAGCCAAACGCCGCACCTACGCAGCCATAACCTCATACCTTATGCCGCCGTTCATGGAGAGCAATACGAGAGGGCAGCTGGCGGATCTTCAAGGCAAGATACGCGCTTACTTCAAGTCCCCCGACCCTAAAGACAAAGCTTCGATAGCGGTAAAAGAGAGTGCCATGGCACTTGGAATACACCGCTACCTCCGTTTGGACAGCATTCCTGCCAAGCCTTATACTCAGGAAGAGATAGAGCAGATAGACAACTTTGCCGAGGAGATTGCCAATGAGAAAGTAAATGGCGAGCTGTACATCACCGGCGTACCTTATTCCAAAGAGAAGATTCTTACCACCGTCATGGCGATGAGTGCGGATCCCATTGCTTACAGTATTGCACGCATAGACCGCCTCTCCGGCAAGGTGGATACGGAAAAGCTCCGCAGCAACGTCTATTTTACGGAGCATTATCTCGCTCCTGCAAAGTCGGTCGTTCGGCAGATCCTTTCCGGCAGAGCTGTCGATTCTCTTTTCGTTAGCAGTGTTATCGGAGTCTCTCCGGCTGAAATCCGTGAGGCACATACACTATTGGCACCGCCCAAGAGGGCAATGGGGGGAGGACGTATGCCGAAAGAGGTGCGCCAACATACTAAGGAGGAGAGAGAGAAAGCTTTTGCCATTGTTGAGGCGGAGCGTACTCTTTACGATGTGAAAAAGTATAAGAACGCATTGGAAGAGAGTCCCGAAGCCGAGCTAAAAGGAGTATTGAATGCTCTTGCCGGCGGATACAATGCTCCCTCTTCCGGAGGTGATGCCATTGCCAATCCGTCTGCCGTCCCGACGGGCAGGAATCTCTACTCCGTGAATGCCGAAGCCACTCCCACCGAGAAGGCTTGGGAAGATGGTATCTCTCTGGTCAATGCCACTCTTGCCCGATACAAGAAACAGCACGGAGACTATCCGAGGAAGGTGAGCTTCACGTTCTGGAGCGGAGAGTTTATCGAAAGCGAAGGTACTACCATTGCCCAGGCTCTTTATATGTTGGGCGTGGAGCCTGTGAGGGACTCTCACGGACGGGTAACGGATCTCAGGCTCATTCCTGCTTCCGAGCTTGGACGTCCCCGTATAGACATAGTGGTACAGACATCCGGACAGTTCCGCGACCTTGCCGCATCTCGTCTGATGTATATCACTCGTGCGGTGGAGATGGCAGCCGAAGCCAAGGATGAAGGCTATGAAAACAAGGTGAAGTCTTCTTCCGTCGAGGTCGAGCGTCTGTTGGTAGAGCAGGGCGTCTCTCCGCAAGAGGCACGGGAGCTTTCCACCAAGCGCGTCTTCGGAGGACTCAATGGCATGTACGGCACCAAGATCAAGGAGGTCATTGCAAGTAGCGATCGCTGGTCTTCCGATGAGGAGATCGCCAATGCCTATATCAACAATATGGGAGCAATGTATGGAACAGAGGAGGAGTGGGGAGCATTCAACGAACACCTCTTCAGGGCTGTGCTGCATGATGCCGATCTGGTGGTTCAGCCTCGTCAGAACAATACCTGGGGAGCGTTGAGCCTCGATCATGTCTATGAGTTCATGGGAGGGATCAACGCAGCCATCCGCAGCGTGACGGGGAAAGATCCGGACGCTGTCTTTGCCGACTATCGCAACCGCAACAACATCCGCATACAGGAGTTGAAAGAAGCCATCGGAGTGGAAGCACGTGCCACCATACTCAATCCGAACTTCGTGAAAGAGACCCTCAAAGGCGGTGCGAGCAGTGCTCAAGGCGTGCTCGATGTCGTCTCCAACACATTCGGCTGGAGTGCCACCAAGCCCGATGTGATAGACAACGAACTATGGGACGAGATGTACGAGATGTACGTGAAAGATGTTCACAATCTCGGCACGAACGAGTTTTTCAAAGAGATAAATCCGGCATCATTCCAAGAGATCACAGCCATCATGCTCGAAAGCAGCCGCAAGGGTATGTGGAAAGCCTCGCCGGACAAGGTGGCGCATCTTGCAGAGCTGCATGCCGGGTTGGTCAAAGAGTTCGGATCCACCGGCAGCGGATTCTCTGCCACCAACCCCAAGCTGCAGGAGTATATTGCACAACAGCTCCGTCCGGACGATGCAAAGAGCTACAACAACGCGCTCTCCAAGATGAAAAATGCCGCCGCCGTTCCCGAAGCAGACAAAGAGAGTGTCCGGCTGCAACGAGAAAACCTCACCCACTCTCACCTCTCGGACACAAAGACCATCCTCACCAACAGCATCGTCATCGCCATCGGAGCCATCCTGCTCTTCTTCTTTATTCTTGTCGTGATAAAGAAAAGACGCCGATAAACAACATCCGAGAGCGGCACCGAGCCGATCCGAACCCCAAAGAGACCTCGAACAGACCCCTTCGAGGTCTCTTTTTTTTCTCCCGAAAGATCCCATGAAAAGCCCAACCATCATACCCTGAAAACGGACAAAACTTACACCTCGGCGCAAGTCGAAAAAAACTGCCTGCCGAGAGAGAAAAACTTTCATACCTGTGAAAAAAAATCTCCATACGCACAAAAAATCCCTTCCTTTCGCACAAAAATCCCCTCCCTTTCGCACAAAAACCTCCTCCCATTCGCACAAAAAACTCCTCCTTTCCGCACAAAAACCTCCTCCTTTCCGCACAAAAATCCCCTCCCATTCGCACAAAAACCTCCTCCCATTCGCACAAAAATCTTCTCCTTTCCGCACAAAAACCTCCTCCTTTCCGCACAAAAATCTCCTCCCATTCGCATAAAAATCTTCTCCTTTCCGCACAAAAACCTCCTCCTTTTCGCACAAAAACCTCCTCTCATTCGCACAAAAATCCCCTCCTTTCCGCACAAAAATCCCTTCTCTTTCGCACAAAAACCTCCTCCTTTCCGCACAAAAATCCCCTCCCATTCGCACAAAAATCTTCTCCTTTCCGCACAAAAACCTCCTCCTTTCCGCACAAAAATCTTCTTCCTTTCGCACAAAAACCTCCTCCCTTTCGCACAAAAATCTTCTCCCTTTCGCACAAAAATCTTCTCCCTTTCGCACAAAAATCTCCTCCTTTTCGCACAAAAATCTCCTCCTTTCCGCACAAAAATCTCCTCCCTTTCGCACAAAAATCTCCTCTCATTCGCACAAAAACCTCCTCCCATTCGCACAAAAATCTCCTCCTTTCCGCACAAAAATCTCCTCTTCTTCGTACGAAAATCTCCTCCCATTCGCACGAAAATATATTTTTGTGCGCAGACAAAAATATGTCCGCAAGCATAAAAAATACCTCCGATTCGTATAAAAAAATATTTTCCTGCCTATGAAAATATATTTTTATGCCCGGATCGCCACAACTCTTATGCTAAAGAAAATACTTTTTCTGCGCATGCAGATATTTTTTCGTCCGCATGAAAATTTATTTTCTTGGCCACAAAAATTTTTTTTCTTGGCCACGGAAATTTTTTTTCTTGGCCACAAAAAATTTTTTTCTTGGCCACAAAAATTTTTTTTCTTGGCCACAAAAATTTATTTTCTTGGCCACGCAAATTTTTTTTCTTGGCCACAAAAATTTATTTTCTTACCTACGAAAATTTATTTTCTTGGCCACAAAAATTTATTTTCTTACCTACGAAAATTTATTTTCTTACCTACGAAAATATTTTTTCTTACCTACGGAAATTTATTTTCTTACCTACGAAAATTTATTTTCTTACCTACGAAAAAATTTTTTCGTGCGCACGTAAATTTTTTTTTGTACGTACGAAAAAATTTTTTTGTACGTACAAAATTTTCATGCTCTCCGAAACCGACCTTTTCTCTTTTCCCGATCCCGGTTTTCCGTCTCGGCACAAAAAAAGCAGTGCCGGCACTTATCGCACCGGCACTGCCCGAATTTGTCTACAATATTTTACGCCCCGCCACTTCGGGGTGAGGGNTCCGTCTCGGCACAAAAAAAGCAGTGCCGGCACTTATCGCACCGGCACTGCCCGAATTTGTCTACAATATTTTACGCCCCGCCACTTCGGGGTGAGGGGAGTTTTCCCTCAATCTTAATCAGTTTTTAACCGTCCACCCTTTGTCTTCGGCTATCTTCTTGTTGCACGCATCCGTGCCCGGATTGCCTCCGATCCAGACGCTCTTGACTTCACCGCTCTGCCCGGTTACATCGGGAAGCGTTCGGAATATCTGGTTCAGCGTCTGCGTACTCAGCCTGCAGTTGCGGACAATTAGCACATTATCTATGCTGCTCGAGATCTTCAAGGAGCTTAGATTCGGGTTATTCTTGCAGTCGAAATATCTCAAAGCTGTATTCTTGCTTACATCCAGCGAGGTGAGGGAGTTAGAGTTGCAGAGCAAGAATTCCAACTTCGTATTCGCACTCACATCCAGCGAGGTAAGGGAGATTTCTTTGCAGCTAAATGTGGTTACCTTTCCGTACACCGTAACGGTCGGGGAGCCGAGTGTGTAAGTTCCGGTGCCGAAGACTAGATTCTCACCATTATCCTCTTTCCCGTTATTGTTCAGGTCTATCCAGACACCCGAACGATATTCCGGCTCGGTATCTATATAAAGCTCTATCTTCTCGCCCACGGCTTTCGTTGTCGTCATCGTCATTTTATAAGCATTGGAATCCAATTTCCAGCCCTTGTCTTCGGCGATCTTCTTGTCGCACGTATACGTGCCCGGATTACCTTCGATCCAGATCCACTTACTGCCGGTGCTCTGCCCTTTTACATCGGGAAGCGTGCGGAATATCTCGTTCAGCGTCTCCGCACTCAGCTTACAGTAGCTGACCCACAACTGATCCTTTATGCTGCTCGAGATCTTCAAGGAGCTAAGATTCGGGTTCTTCGCGCAGGTGAGGTACACCAACTTGGTGTTCTTGCTCACATTCAGAGAGGAGAGCCTGTTCCAATTGCAGATCAATGCTTTCAAAGCTGTATTCTTCACATTCAGCGAGGTGAGAGAGTTCTTTTCGCAGTCCAACCATTCCAACTCGGTATTCTTGCTCACATCCAGCGAGGTGAGGGAGTTATCGGAGCAGGACAACTCTGTCAAAGCAGTGTTCTTGCTCACATCCAGCGAGGTGAGGGATTGTTGGTGGCAATGGAACTCGGTTACTTTTCCGTATATCGTAATGGTCTGCGAGCCGAGTGTGTAATCCTTATAGAAAAAGACTACGACCTTCTCGCCCTCATCTTTGGTGCCGTTATTGTTCAGGTCTATCCAGACATCGGCTCGGTCTTCCGGCTTGGCGTAGATCTTAACAGTTATCTTCTCGCCCACGGCTAGCGTTGTCGTCATCGTCATGCTGTTGCCGGCAGGCGGAGGAGGAGGAGTATCTCCGACATCCAATGTCCAGCCTTTGTCCTTGGCTATCTTCTTGTTGCACGCCGCCGTACCCGGATTGTCTCCGATCCAGATCTTCTTACCGCCGGAGGTCTGCCCTTTTACATCGGGAAGTGTGCGGAATATCTTGTTCAGCGTCTCCGCGCTCAGCTTACAGCTCTTGACCGACAATTCATCATTTATGCTGCTCGAGATCTTCAAGGAGCTTAGATTCGGATTATTCTTGCAGTATAACGCAGTCAAAGCGGTGTTCTTGCTCACATCCAGCGAGGTGAGGGAGTTAGAGGAGCCGTCCAACACTTTCAACGCGGTGTTCTTGCTCACATCCAGCGAGGCAAGGGAGTTAGAGGAGCAGGACAACGCAGTCAAAGCGGTGTTCTTGCTCACATCCAGCGAGGTGAGGGAGTTAGAGGAGCAGGACAACCGTGTCAAAGCTGTGTTCTTGCTCACATCCAGCGAGGTGAGGGAGTTAGAGTGGCAGGACAACTCTTCCAAAGCTGTGTTCTTGCTCACATCCAGCGAGGTGAGGGAGTTAGAGGAGCAGGACAACAGGGTTACCTTTCCATGCACCGTAACGGTCTGCGAGCCGAGCGTGTACCATTCATAGTCAAATTTGGTTACGCTCTCGCCTGCATCTTTGACCTTGTTGTTGTTCAGGTCTATCCAGACATCCGCTTGGTCTGCAGGCTCGGCATTGATCGAAAGCTCTATCTTTTCGCCGACGGCTTTCTCTGTCGTCATCGTCATGCTGTTGCCGGCAGGCGGAGTATCTTCGACATCCAATTTCCAGCCTTTGTCCGTGGCTATCTTCTTGTCGCACGCATCCGTACCCGGATTGTCTGCTATCCAGATCTTTTTCTTGCCTTCGGTCTGCTCTTTTACATCGGGAAGTGTGCGGAATATCTCGTTCAGCGTCTCCGCGCTCAGCTTACAGTTACGGATATATAACGCATCATTTATGCTGCGCGAGATCNCTTTTACATCGGGAAGTGTGCGGAATATCTCGTTCAGCGTCTCCGCGCTCAGCTTACAGTTACGGATATATAACGCATCATTTATGCTGCGCGAGATCTTCAAGGAGCTAAGATTCGGGGTATCCTCGCAGTCCAACCGTGTCAAAGCCGTGTTCTTGCTCACATCCAGCGAGGTGAGGGAGTTACTGTGACAGTACAACTCTTTCAACGCGGTGTTCTTGCTCACATCCAGCGAGGCGAGGGAGTTTGAGTGGCAGTTCAACCGTGTCAAAGTGGTGTTCTTGCTCACATCCAGCGAGGTGAGGGAGTTAGAGAAGCAGACCAACTCTGTCAAAGCGGTGTTCTTGCTCACATCCAGCGAGGTGAGGGAGTTATCGGAGCAGCCCAACACTTTCAAATCGGTGTTCTTGCTCACATCCAACGTGGTGAGGCTGTTAAAGCTACAATGAAAACTGTATATCTTTCCATATACCGTAACGGTCTGAGCTCCGAGTATGTACTCTTGATCGGTGTCGAATGTGGTTACACTCTCGCCTGCATCTTTGACCTTGTTGTTGTTCAGGTCTATCCAGACATCCTTTCTCTGTCGTCAAGGTGATGGAAGGAAGATCCTCTTCCACGTCATCGCCCAAGATCGTCAGGCGGTTATCTTTCCACTCTGCCCGTACACGATACGCCTTGCCCGGAGTCATGGAGAATGCTTTGGCTATCTTCTTGTTCTTGGAGAGCTGAGTCCCGTTGTCTGTCTGCACCGATATGCCGAACTCCGGAATGCTGTTGCCTGTCGGACGATGCCACACCGCAAACGTGTGTGTCGCTCCCGGTGCCACCGAGACTGCCGAACCGGACTCTTCCAACGGGTTGGGTTTGTCGCCGTCTGCCTCCATCACTTCGTCCGTCATCGGTTTGTAGAGATGGTATTTGCCGTTGCGGGGCAGGTATCTCCACTCTTCCGCTGCCGGATCGACGGCATAAAGGTGGCAGTTGTTAACCCGGAGTGTGGTGGAGGAGCCGTTCTTGAGATCCACGTACTCTATCGAGCCAAGATAGTCGAACGGCAGAGCCATTTCCTCTTCTCCCTCCGGAGATATATCCCTCTTGGCAATCACCGGAACGGCAATATCCTCCAAGCGGTTGGCTCTCAACGGCAGGATGTCCAAAAGGATCTCTCCCCTCTCTACGCTCACGCCTGTTCCCGGTACTCCGCAGAAGGCGTGGATGGTGTACTCTTCCGAAGTGTCTATGCTTTCGGGCACTTCGATATGCAGCTTCGCACGCTTGCCGTTGTTTTCGATTCTGCCTATGGCTGCTTCCACGGGGTCTGTCAGAACATCGCCCTGCTCGAAGACGAACGTTACCATGTCTCCCGATTTCCATTTGGCTATAAGCGTGCTGTTGTCTGCCGACTTCTTCAGCTCCACGCGCATTCCGCCTCCATCCTGAGGCATGGATGCCGTAAGGGTGAGCTGTCTGCTTCTTTTTCCCGTAGGCAGATCTTCCCGTTCGTTCCGGCAGCCGGTTGCCAGCAGAACCAGCAGCAGCGTCAGCGCGCATACTGCTTTGGTGTATATATTACATGTAAGTCTCATCTGATTCTGTATTTATGGTTTATGGTTTATGTTCTTTTCGCTTTTGTCGGTCATCATAGATCCACGATTTCAAGGTCGGAAAGATCTCCTTTTCCCTCTTTAGCTGCTTTATCCAGCTTCTGTTTGTAGGTCTCCGCCTCGCTCTGAAGCTCTGCAATGTCGGAGAGCAGGCTCTCTTTCTTCTCTTTCAGTTCGTTGTACTCGCTTTCGTGAAGCAGATCTTTCTTCGCTTCTATCTCATCGCTCAAGCTGTCGATCTCACTCTTGATGCCGTTGATCTTCTTTAGAAGGGCTTCCATGAGCTTGATCTTTTCGTTGATGCTCTTGTCGGAAGACTTGATGCCGGCGAGCTCTTTCTTTGCGTCATCCGTCTTGCCTTCCATCTCTTCGGCTTTCTTCTTGAGAGCCTTGTACTCTTCGGTGATCTTGCTCTTTACCGTAACTTCGCAACCGGCTGTCTTGCCGCCATCCTCCGTTGTGGCGGTGATGGTCGCTTTACCCGGTTTGCGGGTCGTTACTTTGCCTTGATTGTCCACCGTGGCAATGTCCGATGCGGAGCTGCTCCAGCGTACCGCCTTGTTGTCTGCATCGGCAGGCTGTACGGTGGCGGTGATCGTAAAGCTTTCACCTTCGATAACGCTCTTCTCTGTCGGGGAGACGGTGATGCCCGTTACCTTGACCTCTTTCTTGGTGACGGTTACTTGGCAGGTGGCTGTCTTACCGCCGTCTGCCGTTGTGGCAGTGATGGTCGCACGCCCCGGCTTGTGTGTGGTAACACGACCATTGTCATTAACGGAAGCGATGTCCGAAGCCGAACTGCTCCACGTTACCGTCTTGTTGTCCGCATCGGCAGGAAGCACTGTGGCAGTGATGGTAAATGCTTCACCCTCTTTTACGCTCTTCTCCGTCGGAGAGACGGTGATGCCGGTAACCTTGACCTCTTTCCTCTTCACCGTTACCCGGCAGGAGGCTGTCTTACCGCCATCCACGGATGTAGCAGTAATGGTGGCACTGCCTTCCTTATGCGTGGTTACCTCTCCGTTGCTGTCAAC